>CAWKEZ010000034.1:0-16908 GCA_963848545.1 uncultured Thermoleophilia bacterium | reverse complement strand
GGCGCCGCAGATGTTCCGCGACGCCGGCTACGCCGGTGAGGTCGGCGTAGACCTCGCGCCCGTACAGCATGCTGAGTACCACCGCCGCGGTGAACAGCGCGATGAGGAGGCCGGGCTTGAGCCAGCGGGCGAGGCCACGCGGGCGCGCCTCGGCGGCGCCCGCGAACGGCTCCGGGCCTGTTGCGCCGGCGACTCTCACTGGCTCGGCCTGGCCGACTCTGTAGATCGTGATTCTCGTCATGAGCGAGGCACTCGGTGCCATCTTTGATCGTACCACGGGCGGGAGCGGGCGATCGCCATGGCGACACTCGCGGGGAGCCCGCGCCGCAGCCCGCGCCGGCGCGTTCTAGGGCCGCTCCGCCGGGGCGCAATGGTCCTCGTCGGTGCCGAGCAGGCGGGAGAGAGCGGGACGCACGAGCTCGGCCCACAACGCGAACACCGCGGCCAGGTCGAGGTTGCCCGGGTCGAGCATCTTCTGAAGGGCCAGGCCATCGCCGACGGCGATCATGAGCGTCGCCAGGTTACGCGCCCGCGACGATTCCGGGAGGCCGGAGAACTCCGCCGGGCTAGGCCAGAAGTAGTGTGCGTACAGACGGCGGTACCACTCGTAGTCTTCGGCCTCGCGGGCCTTCCACTCGGGGTCGGCGAGGATGTGCGGCAACAGCTCCCAGTACACTCCGGTAGCTCTCGGCGTCTTCGGCGATGGCTCGGTTGACCTCGGCGATCACGCCCATGCGCTCGTCTTCGTCCTCGATGGCCTGCACAGACTCGAGGGTCGCGAGGCCGAGATCGTGGCTGAGGTTCAGCGCCACGGCCCTGATAAGGCCGTTCTTGCCGCCGAAGTAGTAGCGGATGGAGTCGGCGTAGATCTCTGACTCGGCCGCCACCGACCTCAGGGTGAGCCCCTTGTAACCGTCTCTGAGGATTACGCGCGTGGCTGCCTCGACGATCTCCCGGGCGATCGGCGGCAGCTTGCTCAGGGGATGGTCGGCGACGAACGGCGCCTCGGGCTGCGCGCCGTGAGGCGCCTGGGGCGATGGGCTGTTCTCTGCCATGTGAGCTCCCCTATCCCGCCGGGGTGGGTACCGGACGATGGTATCACTCCGCTCGGCCGGGTTTCACTCGTGCGCACGAGTGAACCCCGGTCGGCTCCTGTCGCGGCCGCGCGAGTCGGCCTTAAGTCTTCGGTTCGGAGGTACGCCGCGATGAGCTCGTTGACGTGGCGCCGAACATCGTCGGGCAGCGGTGGCACATCGTTGTGCGCGATCAGTTCGTGCGCCCTCTCCCAGGCGTCCTTCACGAGCGATGTGCCCGCGTAGTGCGCGAAGGGCGCGCGGTGCCACAAGTGCGGCTGCCAGAGTTCGCCGGCGCGGTAGAACGTGCGGGTGCTGCGCTGCGCCAGGAAGTGGCCGCCAATGCCCACCGCGATGATGTCGTCTACCAGGGATTGCGCCTCGTCCACAGGGTCGTCGCGCATGAAGCGCTCGATGGCGTTCACGGTATCGGCGTCGAGGACGGTCTTGGCGAGGCTTGCCGTCTGGGCGCTGTCCATGAGTCCGAAGGCCAGCATCACATCGGCTCCGGCCAGCGCCGTGGCGAGGCCGGTAAGCATGCCTTCGGCGCCTGCTTGCAGATCGCAGGCCTTGGCGTCGCAGGTTACCGCGCTGCCCTGGCAGCGCAGACCGTAGAACTTGCTCATCTCGATGCAGAACACGTTGATGAGGGCGTCCTCGGGCGTGCCCGAGAGGTAGAGGCCGCTACGCATCTCAGCGACCGCCGAGCCCACGGCGCTCACCAAGGCACAGCCGGGCGCGGCAAGCTGAAAGAGAACCACGGCGCTGAGCAGTTCGGCCATGTTGAGGATGCTGGTGCCCAACACACTCATCGGTCCCGTGGTGCCCATCTGTGGCATGGGCAGTATGAACACCGGGCAGCCCGCCTGGGCCATGAGGATGTGGGCTTCCGTCATCTCGCCGTCGTGCTGCAGCGGGGCGATCGTGCAGTTGGTGGCCGACCAGATGGGCCGCTCCTTGAGCGAGGCACCGGCGATGGCCTCGAGCATCTCGATGAACAGCGGCGCTTGGTCGGGGTGACGTACCTCATCCTGCAGATGCTTGCGGGAGTTCTCGTAGGCGATGCGGGCCATCTGCAGGTTGCCGACGTGCGAGTCGAGGTCGCCCGGCGTGATGGTGGCCCAGGTGAAGTCGATCTCGGGGATAGCGTCGTAGAGGCGCATCATCTGAGCCAGGTCGGCCTGAGTGCCGGGGTGCCGCTCGCCGCTCACGTCGTTGAGCATGTAGGTCGCGGCGCCGTCACTGGTGTAGAGCATGCCGTCGTCGCACACCCGGCAGTCGTAGGCGGGGTCGCGCCCGGCGAGCAGAACGTCATGCGGGACGCCCCGCAGACAGCGCTCCACGAGCTCCCAGGGCAGCTTGGCGGTGAGCTTCCCGGCGTCGACCACGGCGCCGGCATCGGCTAGCAGCTCTGTGAGCGCCGGTGTGTTGTAGGCCACGCCCACTTCGCCCAGGATGCGCACCGTTTGCTCGTGCACGAACTGCTTGTCGGCGGCGCTTAGGTAGTGCAGTCTTGGCTGCGGCATGGCGTCTCCCTCTTTGCGTCTAGCCCGCGACACCGCACCAGCGCATGAGCACCAGCGCGACGGCCGCGGCGTGGTCGACGAGGTCCTGCACCGGCACGTACTCGTCGACAGAGTGGGCGCTGAGAATCTGCCCCGGCCCGAACGATACGGTCGGCGTGTGCCCGTGCAGGGTGAAGGTGGCCGCGTCGTGCCAGGAGTCCAGCCCCGCGCCCCTGCCGCGACGGCCAAGGTCGGCCGCGGCTGAGAGGGTCGTGGTGACGATGGCGTGGTCGACCGGCACCTCGGCCGGCGGGCAGTCGTCGATCCACCGCCAGCGCGGAGGATGCTCCACCAACCATGGGTCCGTGGCGGCTACGGCGGCCACCCAGGCCATTACCTCGGCGTGGGCCGGCTTGCCCGTGCCCGCCTCGTCGATGCTGTGCGGCAGGTACTCGAGGTCGCAGGTCAACTCGCAGACGTCTGGGTAGGTGACGCTCCAGTCGCCGCTCCTCAAGATGGTCGGGACGATGCCGCTGGGACTGAGAAGAGGATGCTGCTGGTCTGGCCGCGTGCGCCACTCGGCGCGCAGGCGCCGCAGCGAGTCGATGAGCGGCAGCGCCTTCTCGATGGCGTTGACGGCGCCGCCGTCGCGCCAGTCGGGCTGCGGCATCTCGGCGTGACCGGACCGGCCCTCGACCGTGAGGACGCCGGTCGACGTGCCGCGGCAAGCCACGTACACGTCGAAGCCCGTCGGCTCGGCGCAGATGCCGGCGTCGGCCCTCACCCCGTGCTGCACCGCCGTCCAGCCGCCGACGCCGGAGGACTCTTCGTCGGTGTTGCTGCAATAGACGATGTCGCCACACAGGCGCACGCCGGCGCGCTGAAGCGCCTCCACCGCGAACTCCAGGCTGGCTAGGCCACCCTTCATGTCGCAGGCGCCGCGACCGCACAGCCGGTCGTCGCGGAGTGAGGCGCTAAACGGGTCGCTGGTCCAGCTCTCGAGGGGGCCCGCCGCGACGGCGTCGATGTGGCCGTTGAGGAGCAGGCTGCGGCCCCCGCCGCCGCCCGCCGCGCGGGCCACCAGCTGCGGGCGGCCGCGGAAGTCCAGCTCGGCCGCGATGTACGGGTTGTCGGTGCCCACGGGCGCGGGTTCCCACAGCTCGGTCGTGGCGCCGAGGGCGCGCAGCCGACCCTCGAGGATGCGCTGCAGCTTCTCCTCTTCGCGCGCCTCTTCGCCCGGGTCGCGGGCGGTGGTGTCGCAAGCGATCAGCTCGCCGGCGAGAGCCACCAGCTCGTCCCTGCCGGCGGCGACCTCGGCCACCACTTTCTCCTCGAGATCTGAGCGTAGCCCCACTGAGGCTCCCCCCGCTGACGGTCTGGTCGGTCGTCGTCGTGGCGAGACGACAAGCGATCCCCAAGAGTCACGACGAAGCCGTCCGTTCGGTCGCACGAACGAATCCTAGGGGAGCGATTTGGGCGGTGTCAAGCGCCCTGGCGCGCCGTCACGCGCGGCCACCAGCGCCCGTGAACTCCGGCCCATCGGCAGGCGACGGCGCGGGCAGGTAGAGTCGTCTCTGGAAATCTCCTTCGGCGGAGGTGGAACTCCTGGCAGGCGGCGGACAGAAACGGGCATGAGCCATCTCTTTCGCCTGCGCCTGCGGACCGGCGACCACTCGTGCCTTCGGCGAGCTCTTCGACGAGCACGCCGGGACCATCTACGGGTATGCCCTCAGGCTCACCGGCCACGCGGCCACCGCCGAGGACGTCGTCTCGCAGACCTTCCTGGAGGCCGCTGCGCGGCAGCACGCCCGCGTGTTGCCCGAGGGCGGCAGCCTGCGGCCCTGGCTGTTCGGCATCGCCACCAACGTGCTGCGCAACACGCGCCGCGCGGCGCGCCGCCGGCGCGCCCCCTCGCCCGCCCGCCTCTGCCCGACGACTCGCCAGACATCGCTGCCGAGGCGGAGCGCCGCGTCGCGGAGCAGGAGGAGCACGCCGCGGCGCGGACGGCGCTGGGCGCGCTGCGCCGGCCGGAGCGTGAGGTCATCGCGCTATGTGTCTGGTCTGGACTGAGCTACGCCGAGACCGCCGAGGCTCTCGGCGTGCCCATCGGCACGGTGCGTTCGCGGCTGTCGCGCGCGAAGGCTCGCCTGCAGTGGCTTGCGGAGAAAGAGCTCCGCGCCGCAGCGGAACCGCGGCCGCGCAACGGACAGGTACGTGGTGCCCGCAGCACTGTGGGCCGATCGCTGGAGGAGAGGGAGTGATGACGGCAATCTCTGCCACCAGAGTCGCAAGCCGCTGAGATCGAGGAGCTGGCCCGGCTGCTACCCGCGGTGCCCGTGGCCGAACTCTCCGAGGATCGCCACCGCGTACTCAGGGGGTTCGTGATGAACGAGATCGTCAGCTCCGCCCGCCCGGCCGGCCGTGCCGCGGCGCGCCGGCGTCGGCGAGCCATCGTCGTGGTCGCCACGGCGTTGGCCGTGACCGCGGCCGCCGCGTTGGGGGTCGTCGCCCTGCGCGGGCCGTCAGCCGCCACGTCGGCCGCGCCGCCGCTCGCCGCGACCGTCAAGATCGAACCCAGCCTCGGGCACCGCCGCCCCCGTCCTCTACAGAATCGCCTACGCCGCTGCGCGTCGGCCGGTGCTGGCGCCGCGCGCCGACCAGTTCGTCTACGTGAGGAGCATCACCGCCTTCACACACCCGGCCGTCCAGCAGTCGTTCGACGGACGGCGTGCCCTCGGGCCGCTGCAACAGCGCGAGGTGTGGCTGGCGCAGAAGAGGACGGCGGCTCCCGTGGACCAATCGCAGACGGGCGTTATCGTCGACGGCAAGCAGCAGACCCTGCTGGTCACGGGCTACATCCGTGTGGGCGGCAAGACGTCGCCGATCTATGGAACGGACGTGGCGCCGACATATGCGCAGCTCGCCGCTCTGCCTACCCACCCCGCGGGGCTGCTGCGCAAGATCCACGCACTCACCAAGGGTCAGGCTAACCCCAACGCCGCCGCCTTCGACTACATCGGAGGACTGCTGCGCGAGTCCCTAGTCCCACCCGAGGTGTCGGCGGCGCTCTACCGCGCGGCGGCCCGCATCCCCGGCGTGATCCTGGTCGCCGACGCCGTCGATGCCGCCGGGCGGCACGGCTTCGGGGTCGCCTACGTTACTCTCGGTGAGCGCTTCGAGTGGATCTTCGACAAGCAGAGCTTGGCGTACCTGGGTGAGCGCGACTATCTCGTGCAAGACACCTCTGGCGGCAAGGTCCGGCAGGCTCACCGGCACCACGGCGGTGCTCGCCCGGGGGGTTGTTGACAAGCCGGGGCAGGTGCCGGCCGGGGGCGAGCGTCGCCGCCCAGACCTGAGGGTTCGCGAGTCGTCTTATGCCGCCGCGGCCGGGGCACGCCTCCTGCCGCGGCGGCGTGCGCACGGCCGCGGCACCGCCGTGTCCACGGCCGCGCCGCCGCACGAGGGCGCGCGGCGACCGGAGCGATGGTTGGGTCGCGCCGGCGATGGGGTATAGGCTCGGCCGCATGCAAAGCCTCGTCAACGACATCGTCACCTGGTGCACTCATATCATCGCCATCTTCGGTCTGCCGGGCATCTTCCTGCTCATGCTGCTCGAGAGCGCCTGCGTCCCGATCCCCGCCGAGGCGACGATGATGTTCGCCGGGTTCGCCGTGAGCCAGGGCAGGATGGGTTTGGCGGCGGCGATCGTGGTGGGCGTCGCCGGCAACATCGTGGGCTCCTGGCTCGTCTACTACGTCGGCCTGTACGGGGGGCGGCCCTTCATCGACCACTACGGCAAGTACGTTCTGCTGCGCCGCGAGCACATCGCCCTCACCGAACGGTGGTTCGCCAAGTACGGGGCTATCGCCGTCTTCTTCTGCCGGATGATGCCGGTAGTGCGCAGCTTCGTCTCGCTGCCCGCCGGCGTGGCCAGGATGCCTATCTGGAAGTTCACGCTGTACACAGCTTTGGGCTGCGTGCCTTTCGTCGCCTTCCTTACCTGGCTGGGTTACAAGGTCGGCGCCAACTGGCACCACCTCGAGCCAGGACTTCAAGTGGCTCAACTACGCTGCCGCCGCCGCGGTCGTAGCCCTTATTGTGTGGGCTGTGATTCGACCGGCTGCGGCGGCGCACCTCGCCGCCGGCCCCGGACCCGGATGACGCGGTGTAGAGGTTTCGCTCTCGTCCAAGCACTCATCATTGCGGTGAAACACTGGCACGAGACGCGCGGGGAAGGCCGCCCGCGCCGCCCGGGCGACTCCACCGGGTCAGGCGAGCTGGCGCCGTGATGCTCCCTGGGCAAGTGCCCGGCGCCGGCGCTCGGCGGTCTCAAGCAGGCGTGAGTCGCGCGGGTTCGTTGGTGCCCACTATGGCGTAAGCCGATGCCGCCAACGGCAGCGCCTCTCGGCCTGCCGCGGCCGACGATACAATCGTTCGCGGCGGAAACCCAGGCCGAGACAGGGGGCGATCATGCATGTCGTCGATGCGCTGAGGCACGGATGTTTCAAGCGGAGAGTCGCGCTGCTCGCCCTCTCGTTCCTCTTCGCTGGGGTGCTCCTCGTCGCGGCCGCGCTCGCGGCGTTGCCGGCGGGCGCCTGCGCGGCCGGCCCACGGCCTGCTGCGGCCGGCGCACGGCCTGCTGCGCCCGGCCTGGAGGCCGCTCCAGCCCCGCGGGCCGGCGTGTCTGCGGGAATCGTCGTGGTGCGGCGCGTGCACGGCCGCGACTCCCTATGGATGGTCTCTCCCAGCGACGCCGGCGCCGCTAAGCTCGCCGACCTGCCGGTCCGGCCGGCGCGCATGGTGGCCTCGCCCGACGGCGCCAAGGTGGCCATCCAACCGGCGACGGTCAGCGGCACCATTTACGTTCTCAACGTATCGCGGGCCAAGCTCGTCGCTCTCTCTCTGGCGGCGCTCGGCGTCAAGCAGATCGACGGCTTCACCTGGCTCTCCGCGACGCGGCTCCTGGTCTCAGGCTCCGGCAGCTCCCAGCCCACGTCCTATCCGCTGGCCGACAGGCTCTACACGGTGACCACGTCAGGCGGTACGGGGTCGTTTCGCGGCCTGCACGGCAGCGAGCCGTCGGCGGCCCCTGCCGCTCACAGCCTCGTCTACACCCGTCTGCGTGACGGCGGCGCCGATTCGGCCGACCCGGGCGCGCGCTTCGTCGTGGAAGACCTGATGTCGCTGAAGCTCGTCGCCGGCAGCACGCCGCACGTGATCGGGCACGCCCGCTACGTGAACTCGTTCGACATCCGTCGCTATCGTGACCCCGGCGTCTCGCCCGACGGTAAGTATGTCATGACCTCCACGACCGGCTCCGACATCTCGGCCACGTATACGGTGCGGGCGGTAGCGACCGGCAAGGCTCTGCGCACCAAGAGCACCGCCCTCGCCGGTCGCGATGTCGTGGCCTGGAGCCTAACCGGCGACGAGGTCGCCTTTTGGGGCATGCCGCCGGCGCAGTCCGGGGCCGTCGCAGACGTGTACGTCTACAGCGCCGCGTCCAAGGTGCTCACCGCCAGGGGACCGCTGGCCAATGTGGCCGTCACCGGCCTCTCGTGGGCGCCGGACGGCGCGCTGCTGGCCTACGGTCTGCACGGGCTCAACGACGCCCCCGATCAGGGCCATCTCTGGACGGCGGCTCCGGGGAACGCGGGGACGCCGACCGACCTGGGGCAGGGAAGCCTCCCAGTCTGGCTACCGTGAGGGCGCGCCCGGCCGGCTACCGTGACGACCTATGAGGCGGCGTCTTTGGCGCCGCCACGGCGCGCCAGCCGCACGACGAGCCACGCGACGCCGGCGAGCACGGTGACGCCCTAGATCGCGAAGGCGAGCGGGTTGCTCTGGTGGGAACCAACGGCAGCGGCAAGTCGAGCAGCCGCCGTACAAGCGGCGAAGAGCAGAAGAAGGTGGCTGTCGCCGCGGTGCTCGCCATCAACCCGGACGGGCTGCCCTTCGACGAACCTATGGGCGGTCTGGACCCGCGCTCGCGTCAGTGGTTGCTCGGGCTGCTCGAGGCGCTGCAGGGGGCAGGCGCCAGGCAGGAGAAACAGCCTGATTGGGCAATACGATGACGACGCGCGGTCTGCGGCGCAGCTAGGCTGGTAGCCCGGCTGCCTTGGCAATGAAGGGAGTCGCCATGGGCTCACGTAGCGGTATTCGCATTGCACAATCCTGTGCCGCCGACCCCGCCACGGCCGTGGCCGAGCTCCAAGCCGGCCTGGCTCAGCCCAACACGACGCTGGTGCTTTTCTTCTGCTCCAACGAGTACGACCGTGAGGTGCTCGCGGCGGAGATCAAGCGTCGTTTCGCCGGGCTTGACGTGGTCGGCTGCACCACGGCCGGCGAGATCGGGCCCGCCGGCTGTCGCGAGCACAGCATCAGCGGGGTGAGCTTCACCACCGGCGCCTGCACCGCAGTTACCGGCCACCTCGAGCCCCTGCGCCAGTTCGAGATGGCCGCGGGCCGCGCCTTCGCCCAAGGCCTCCTCTCCAAGCTTCAAGCCGGCGCTGCAGCGGCTGAGGCCCGCAACAGCTTCGCCTTCCTTCTCATCGACGGGCTCTCGATGCGCGAGGAGCTGGTCGCCCATGCGCTGCAGGACGCATTGGGTGAGATCCCACTGGTCGGCGGCTCGGCAGCCGACGGCATGAGCTTCGGCGCCACCTATGTCTACGCCGACGGCCGCTTCTTCGACGATGCCGCCGTTCTCGTGCTGGCGAGCACGGTCTTGCCCGTCAGGACCTTCCAGACACAGCACTTCGTGCCTACCGACGAACGCCTGGTGGTCACCGACGCCGACCCTGCGCAACGCGTCGTCCGGGAGATCAACGGCCTGCCGGCCGCCGACGAATACGCGCGCATCCTCGGTGTCGCGGTGAGCGAGCTCGATCCCGTTCATTTCGCCGCCTCCCCCGTGGTGGTGTTGATCGATGGCGCCAACTACGTGCGCTCCCCACAGAAGGTCAACGCCGACGGCAGTATGACGTTCTTCTGCGCCATGGAGAGCGGCATCGTGCTGCGCGTGGCGAACGGCGTGGACCTGGTTACGAACCTCAAGAGGAAACTAGCCGAGGTGAGTGCGGAGATCGGCCCCCCGCAGCTCGTGCTGGCTTGCGACTGCACCCTGCGCAAGCTCGAGATCGACGAGAGTGGCCTGAACGAGGCCGTGAGCGGCATCCTGCGAGCCAACCAGGCCGTCGGCTTCAACACCTACGGCGAGCAGTTCTGCGGCGTGCACGTCAACCAGACCCTTACTGGGATCGCTTTGGGCTCCGCGCCCGAGGATGCCAGTGGTGCCTGAACCGGGTCAGTCAGGCGTGGCTGGAGACGAGCCGGCCCTCGAGGCCGAGATCGCGCGCCTCAACAAGATCATCCGGGCGCTGATGGATCGGTCCGAGTCCGCGACCAACGCCCAGGGCTCAGACTACGGCTTGTTCCAGACGACGGTCATGCTGCAAGAACAGGTGCGGCGCCGCACCGAAGAGCTGGCGGCGGCTCTACGCGAGAACGAGAGGATCACGAGCAGCGTGCGTGCGCTCTCGGCGGCCACCGAGTTGGAGCGTCAGCGTCTTGCCGTGATCCTGGAGCACACCGACGACGGCGTGCTGCTCGTCGATCTGCAGGGCACCATCACCTTCTCGAACCCTACGGGACGGCGAGTGCTCGAGGTGGCAGGTGAGCGCCGTACACCGGACAGCCTGAACGATCTTCGCAAGCTCTACGAGATTACCTACGCGGACGAGCGCGCGGTGCTCCCCGACGCGCTCATGGACCGGGCGTTCGTCGGTGAGGCCGTGACCGACCTCGAGCTTCACTTCCGTCACCGACAAACTGACGTTCCCCGCACGGTCCTTCTCAGTGCCTTGCCGGTGCGTGACGCCGAGGGTGCCGTCATGCAGGTCGTCGTCACCATACGCGACATCACCGAACGCAAGCGTTCCGAAGAGCTCTTGCAGAACACGCTCGATGCCCTGGAGCGCTCGCGCCAGGAGCTCTTCGAGCTCGCCAGCCACGACTCGCTCACCGGCCTGCTCAACCGGCGGCGCTTCGAGGAGGAGTTCAAGCGCCAGCTCGCCGAGCAGCAGCGGCTGGGACGGGGCGGCGCCCTGATCTGGCTCGACCTGGACCATTTCAAGGACGTGAACGACACCCTGGGCCACCACGCCGGCGACGAGCTGCTCACGTTCGTCGCCACGGTGCTGCGCAAGCAGATGCGCCGCTACAGCGTGATCGCGCGCCTGGGCGGCGACGAGTTCGCCGTCCTCATCCCCGCCGCCGACGAGGCTGAGGCCCTGGGCGCCGCGACCCGGCTTGTCGAGGTGCTCGCCGCCCAGGACCCTGTGTTGGCCGAACACCCCACGCGGGTCTCGGCGAGCCTCGGCATCGCCCTCTACCCGGACCACGGATCGACGGTGCGGGAGCTGCTGGCGGCGGCCGACATCGCCATGTACCACGCCAAAGAGTCGGGTCGCGGCCGTGTGAGCCTCTACGAGCCGGGGCGGGTGTGGGCCGGAGAGTCGGCTTCGCGCACCCTCTGGGGAGAGCGCATCAGGGCCGCCCTGGCCGAGGACCGCCTCGTGCTCTTCGCTCAGCCCATCCGCGGCCTATCGTCGGAGGGCAGTCGTGAGTACGAGCTGCTCGTGCGCATGGTCGACGAGGATGGAGCGCTCATCGCGCCGCTCGAGTTCATCCCGGCCGCCGAGCGCCTCGGGCTGATCGGCGAGATCGACCGCTGGGTTGTGCGCCAGGCCATCCGCCTGCTGGCCGCCGAACAAGCGGCCGGCGAGCCGACGCGCTTCGCCATCAACCTCTCGGGACGCACCCTTTCGGACGTCGCCATCCTCGAGGTCTTCCGTGAGGAGTTTGCCGCCACGGGTGCCGACCCGCGGCGGCTCACCGTCGAGGTTACCGAGGCCGCCGTGGTGAGCAATATCGGTGAGGCGACCACGCTCGTGCACGAGCTGCATCACCTCGGTTGCCGTTTCGCGATGGACGACTTCGGTACCGGCGCCTCCTCCTTCTACTACCTGCGGCACCTGCCGGTGGACGTCCTCAAGATCGACGGCAGCCTCATCAAGGGCTTGGGCAGCGAGCCTACCGACGAGCAGTTCGTGCGCGCCATCGTGCAGATGTGTGAGGCCCTGCACATCGCCAGCGTGGCCGAGTATGTGGAGAACAAGGATGTGCTCGGCGACGTCCGCGAGGCTGGCGTCGGCTACGCCCAAGGCTTCGAGGTCGGCCGGCCCGAGCCGCTCGCGAGCTGCCTGAAGTCGCAGGCCACATAGGGGCGTGGCCGCCGGGCTGCTGGTCGGGGAAATACCGGGCGCCCTCAGAGCTCCTGCCTGTGGCGCAGTGCCTCGGTGATGGCGGCAACGGTGGCGGCTGGATCTTCGACCTCGACGACGAGCTTCGCGTAGCGCTCATCTTGCAAGCTCAGGGCGATCGCCTTCTCCGGCCTGTGCACGTCCCAGAACACGCGCTCGCCGTGCTCGTAGAAGGTCCCAGCGGTGATGAGGCCCGGCACCTGCGTGCCCGGAGCCCGCATGCCGTGGTACCAGCGCCGGGCTTCCTCTTCGTCTAGGGAGGCGCCGATCAGGTGCTCGAGCGGCACGCGCAGCTGGCTCTTCAAGGCGAAGATGCGGTCGGCGCCGGTGACATGCACGATCAGATCGCTGGCGGTGAGCTCGATCTCGGCCACAGGAATCTCCTTTCTCGAAGCCTGCGCGACCCAGTATGTGCAGGTGAGGCCGGCGCTGGCAAGGCAGCCTGCGGCACGCCGCCGGCAATGCCACGAAGGCTTCACAACACTGCGCGGTTCCTTAACAGCGCCTTCACGTGGCGCCTGCCATACTGCGCTGCGGTCGCGACGGATGTGCCGCCGCGGACCGCTCGTGTCAATGCTGAAGACGGAGCGCTGATGTTCACCGCCGACGAGAACCCAACACAGCACACCCAGGACCCTGTCTGTGGCCGCGAGCTGCTGCTCAGCCAGGCGCTCCTGATAGCGGAATACGAGGGCGAGACGTATCCCTTCTGCTGCGAGCACTGCCGCATGCTCTTCTCCCTGCATCCAGAGAGGTACGCAGAGCGCGTCGCGGAGACGCTCACACAGGGGTAGGCGGGGCCTGCCACGGCGCTTCACGCGGCCCGGCTACTCGGGCTCGCGAGGTCCCCGAGCGCCGCGCCGACGCTCTAACCGGCGCCGGATTCTCTCCACAGACGGCCGCCGCGCAGCGTGACGTCGGCGTGAGTCACGTCACCGGTCAGCGTTTCACGGCGGCGGCGAACGCCGCGATCGCCGCCGCCGTGCCCGTTGCCTTCATCGGCCTGCCGCTTCTCGGGATCTTCTTGCGTGTCCCGTTGTCGAACCTCGTGGCGGAGCTGCGCTCGCAGGTAGCACAGGACGCGCTGCGCATCAGCCTCAAGACCAGCCTCACGGCGCTCGTGTTCATCGTTCTCGTGGGCACTCCGGTGGCGCACCTTCTGGGCACCAGGTCCTTCCGGCCGATATCGTGCAGGTCCGGCACGGCTGCCGACCTGCTGCAGGAGCCGGCCTCCGGGTTCGTGGCCGCTTTCGTGGGAGGCAACTACTTCGCCGGTGAGGCACGGTCTGCCGGGCACCTCACGGAGATCGTCCTCGACGGCGGGTGTCGCGTGCTGAGCGAGCAGGCTGCCAGCGGACGTGTAGGAGTGGTGGTGCATCCATGGCAGGTGTCGCTGAGCGAGCCGATCGGCCGCCGACGTCCAACTAAACGTCTTGACGGGGCCTGTGACCAGCGTGGCCCCTCACGGCCAAATGCTGTGCGTGTCGGTGGCCAGCCTGCCACCGATCGTGGCCGAAGTGCCGGCCGGGCCGCCAGCGGCCGTCGGCCTGCTGCCGGGCGTCGTGGTGGCAGCTTCGTGGTCACCGGCCGTCACCACGGTCGTCGCCGAGGACGGGCCGCCGGCGGGCGGCGGGCGGCCCTTGGCCGCGCCGCCCGCCGGCGGCGTCAACATCTACCCCTTCGATGCGCTCCTCTTCGTAGGGGATCGGCTGGCCTTGGCCCGGCCAGGTCTCGGGACCGCGGCGGAAGAACTCGGGCTTGAAGATCCACATGATGATCATGAGTATCACGCCCACCGCCATGGTGCCGACGCCGATGAGGAACACGCCGCCGATGCCGTGGATGCCGCGTGTAACTCGCACCGTTGCCGTTGTCGTAGGCGTAGTCGTCCCAGAGCACCTTCACCAGGATGTAGGCGAACATGATCGCCCCCAGGGTGGGTGCCACGCCGATGAGGAAGAAGTTCTTGGCGCTCTTCAAGAGTTCCTTGCGGTAGTAGACGGTGGCCGCCAGGCCGGTGCCGCCGTAGGCGATGCAGACCATGATGCCGAGCGCCGAGATGGCGTCGTACAGGGCGTTCACGTTCCACCAGGTCAGCAGCACGTACCAGAGGATCGACAGTGCCGTGAGGATGACAGTGCCCCAGAACGGCGTCAGGTACTTGGGATGGATGCGGCCGAAGACCCTGGGCAGCGACTTGTGCGCCGCCATCGAAAGCGTCTGACGGGTGAGCGGCAGCAGGGTGGTGAGCGCCGAGGCAGCCCCCGAGGTGAAGATGCACAGGAAGACGAGCCGGTCCCAGGTGCCACCCATGACGTCGTGGGCGATGGGGCTGAAGACGTCGCCGGGGTTGTTGGCGAGGTATCCCGGCCCCTTGTAGGCCTGCATGGCGGCCGTGATGATGACGTACATGACGACGAGAATGAGGGTGTTGAGCACCGCCGAGACGCCCGGCATGGTGCGCGAGTCCTGGCTTTCTTCGTTGACGGCCAGGACGGTGTCCCAGCCCCAGTAGAGGAAGACGGCCAGCACGACGCCGGCCGCGAGGCCGCTGCCTGTGACGTGGGTGGTGAAGAACCACGACAGGCGGATAGGCGAGAAACCGGCGGGGTGCGTGGCGTAGCCTTTGATGAGCGCCCACACCGTGAACAGCAGCAGCGGGATCATCTGCAGGCCCATGAGCACGTACTGCGCCTTGGCCGAGACGTTGATGCCGATGGCCACGAAGATGCCGACCACGATGATCCAGGCCACACCGCCGACCGTGTTCCAGAAGGTGGATCCGGCCGCGCCGTTCATGCCGACCATGAGGAACATGTACTGAGCGGCGATCTGTACGAGGTTGGCCATGACGATGACCGAGGCGGCCACGGCGGCGAAGCCGATGATCCAGCCGAGCGGCGCGCCAAAGGCGCGCGACGTCCAGATGAAGGTCTCGCCGCAGTCGGGGTCGGCCCTGTTCATGTAGAAGAAGCCTGAGGCCACGAGTATCATCGGGATGAAGCCGGCGATGAAGATGAACGGCGATGCCATGCCGATCCCTTTGGTACCAGCCAGGATGCCGACCGTGGCGGCGAGGCTGTATGCCGGGGCTACCGAGGCCACGCCGATCACGACGCTGGCGAAGAGGCCCAGCGCGCCCGAGTTCAACCCCTTGGCGCTCGAGTCCTGAGCGGGCGGCCGGATGCCGACCTCGTCTGTTGCCATGGATCCCCCCTTGTTCCCGGTGACGGCCTACGCGGTGCCGCCGAGCAACGTCCGCATGCGGATCTCCTTGTTCAGAGGTTCAGGATGAACAAGGCGACGGCCCCGCGTCATCCGACGACTGTAGGAGCGACCCGCCGTGGTGTCAATCAGTTGGTGAACTTAGGTAGAGTTTTCGAGGCAGACATCGGCCCGCGGAGGAAGGCAAACTTATGTGAAGTTTGCGAAGCAGACCGTGGCCAGCAGAAGAAACGGCACCATCAGCGCTACCAGCACCCAGCGCCAGACGCGGTGCGTGGCGAGCACCCCGGACGTTCCCATGAAGAGCGGGAAGATGACGACCAGGAAGCGCGGCAGGCTGGAGAGCGGCCGCGCGGCTGTCGGGTAGAGGAGCGGAAACAGGAGGGCGGCGACGGCGTAGACGGTATAGGCGGACGGGAGACGCCGCCAGCACGCCACCAGCGCGAGTACGGCGGCGATCAGGGCCAGGAACTCGAGGAAGTTGGCGACCGAGTCGCTGTTGAGGCCGCCGGAGGGCGTGTGAACCAGCACGTTGGCGAGGCCGTGCGCGGCGAACGAATAGATCGCCACGACGAAGTCGACGGCGCCGTGCCACAGGGTCGTGAACGGTAGCTCCAGGCGGCGCCCCCAGTTGCCTTGCACGAGGTCGAATTCGAATGGGTTGCGGAACTGCGTCCACAGATACGCCATGTACAGACCGAGACCGCTGGGCACCAGCAGCAGCCAGGCGGAAGACGCCCAAGACGGCCGCTGCGACCTTCCGACTCGCCAGCGCCCCGAGCGACGCGGCGCGGCGCACATCAGGCGGCCGGGTCCGCCGGGCAGGCGTATGGCGCAGCCGCGGCGCTGCTCCCACCAGAGCAAGGCCAGCGGAAACAGCAGCATGAGGCCGGTGCTACGCGTCAGTGTGGCCAGCAGCCCCATGCTCGCATCTGCCCGCCCGGGCCGGGCGGCACGCCAGGCCTGGTATCAGCTGGCGCAGGCCGCGGCCGGCCCGGACCTGGGCTGCGTTTCCGCCGGCCGGTCATGGCCCATCTCCTTCATCGCGGACTGCCGGATGCGGCAGCGCCGGGAACGGCGGGTTCCCGTCGCTGCCGCGCAGCAGCCCTGCCCGCGGGCAGGGCGCCCTGGCGTGCCTAGGCAGCCTGGGCGGCCTTGGCGGCCTGGGCGGCACGGCCCCCGGCCCTGCCCGGCCGGGCCGCAGCGGGGACGTTGCCGTGATCACCTGGTCAGCGAAGTACCGCTGGTCAGCAAGCAGGTGCCCGGCGAACCCGTACCCCTCGGCCACGGCTTGGTGTGCCGTCGGCAGCAGGCCTGCGAGCGGCACGCGGACGGCGGGCATCGCCGGGATGACATAGTGCACGGCCTGGACCACGGGCTTAAGCGCCCCGAGCGCGGTTTCCTGGGCCGTTCGGATGGTGGACAGGAACTCTTCCTCTAGCTCCTGCCTGATGGTGGTTGCCATTGTCACGCCTCCTCATCAACTTCTATGCTAACTATATCAAGCGATGGTTGGGATATCAAGCGACATGTCCGGCATCCGCAGCCCCGGTCCCCAGGTGGTGCCGACGAGGGTCTGGGCGAAGCTCTGGTACTGGTTCAGGCCGGCGGGAGCGGCCAGGTTGCCGATGGCAAGGACCGGCGCGGGGGCGGCGGCGGGCGTGGCGGCGTACGGGTCTGTCGCTCCCACGTACCCTCTGATGCTGGTGAGCGGGTCGAAACGGACGTTCGCCCTGGGGTAGGGGGCGTTAGCGCGGCCGGAACGGGCTATCGGCGTAGCCG
>CAWKEZ010000033.1:0-16185 GCA_963848545.1 uncultured Thermoleophilia bacterium | reverse complement strand
ACCAGCAGGTGTGGCAGCAGACGAGCAGCAGCGAGACCACCTCGATCATCGCGACACTGGGCCGCCCATACGGCTGCGACTTTTCTGCTCGAAACCGATCTTCGGCAACGTGGTCCGGCGACGCGACCTGGCGCGGTGTTCGCCGAGGTCGAGCAGATCCAGGAGCTCGATTACGACGTCCTCCGGATCGCCGACGATCTCTTCACGCTCAGCCCCCAGTACCTGGAGGAGTTCTGCCGGCGAATGGCCGGCCGGCACGTCGCCTCGAGCTGCTGTCGCGCGCCACGGCGTCTCCGCCGCGACGGCGAAGCTCATGCGGCAGGCCGGCTGCCGGAGGGTCTATACTGGGGTTGGAATCCGGCAGCCAGAGTACGCTCGAGCTCATGAACAAGCAGGTCACTGTGGAGCAGGGGGTACACACCGCCGAGGTGTACCGCCGGGCGGGCATCGGAGTGGCCGCCTTCTTCATCGTCGGCTACCGGGCGAGACCGCCTGGTCCATCGAGCAGACCTTCAAGCTGGCCTGACCCTGCCTCTCGACGAGATCTCCTTCAACGTGCCCATGCCACTGCCCGGCTCGCGCCTTTTCGATCGCCTGGGCAACCGGACGAGGGCAGAGACTGGACGAGGGAGAACGGGTTACGTTCGTCTGACCCCTCGGCGATCGACCAACGCTGGTTGCGCCACCGAGCTGGAACAGACCATGCAGGCGTTCGCCCTCAAGAAGAAGCGCGTACAGGCCGCCGCGAGACCTGCCGCAGCCCCTGGCACATCCCCTACCGCAGGTGCCGCAGCACCCAGTCGGAAGGCCCGTCGAACAGACGTAGTACGGGGCCGAGCGCCCCAGCCGTTTCCCGAGGGCGAAACGGGCGTGGCCTTTGAGCAGGCCGAAGCGCATCTTCAACTCCGACACGTCGGCGTCGAAGGTGAGCACGTGGTCGAGCAGCCCCACGCCGGTAGGCGGCCGCCGAGGCGCGCGTGTGGCGCGCGCCGACCCTTTCGCGGAGGGCCGTGCCCGGCAGCGGGTAGGGCATCGTGAGGCCGAGGTAGTCGAGGGGCAGCGAGCCGGCGAAGTGCAGCGTGTCGAGCACCGTGTCGTCAGTCTCACCGGGGTAGAAGAGGATGAAGAAGGCCCCCACTTCCAAGCCGGCGGCGTGGGCCGCCAGCGCGGCGCGGCGGGCCTGGTCCGTAGTGGTCCGCTTGCGCATCAGTTCCAGGACGCGATCGTTGCCGGACTCGATGCCGAAGAAGATCCTGAAGCAACCGGCGCGCTTCATCTGCGCCGCTAGCGCCTGATCGAAGGCATCTACACGACCGAGGCACTCCCAGGGAAAACGCAGCCCGCGAGCACCGATCTCGCGGCAGATCTCCAGCACCCTCTCGCGCTTCATGGTGAACACGTCGTCGGCGAACGAGATGCGCTCGTAGCCCAGCGCCAGTGCCTCTTCGACCTCGTCGATCACGTTGCCCGGCGACCGCTCCCGGTAGGAGCTCCCGAAGACCACGTTGCTGCAGAACTCGCAGTTGAACGGGCAGCCGCGGGTGCTCATCACGGTGGTGATCGAGTGGCCGTACTTCTGCCGTCCGAAACGGATGTACTCCCCGTTAGGCAGCAGATCGCGAGCGGGAGGCACAATCCGGTCGAGGTCGCGCGCGAAGGGGCGCGGCGGGGCCTCTCGGGGGGGCGAGCCATCACTGCGCGAGGGGCCCCCGGCCGGCCCGGCCGCCGCGCGGCGGCAGACGGTGCCCGGGAGCGCGCAGAAGTCGGCGCCGGACTCGTAGGCATCAACCAGCTCGCGCATGGTCTGCTCGCCTTCGCTGCGCACGACGACGTCGAAGTGATCGAGGAAGGAGCCTGGATCGCAGGTAGGCAGCGGGCCGCCCGCGACCAACAGACCGCAACGACCGCGCAGCGCGCGGGCCAACCCGAGGCAATCGTCCAGCATCGTGGCCAGGCATGAGATGCCCACCACTGCGGCGTGCGCTGCGACGGCTCGCCTCAGGGCTTCTTCGCGGCTCATGAAGGTGCAGTCGAGAAGCTGCACCTGGTGGCCCGCCTGCCGAAGGCCGGCGGCCACATAGGCCACGCCGAGCGGTGGAAAGCGGAACCGCGAGCGATCATGCGGGCGCCCGAAGAAGGGGTAGATGAGCAGCACCGAAGTCATGCGATGGGGGTGATGCTCACGGTGTAGCTGAAACTCTTCACAGAAGGGGCCATCCAGTAGCCGAAGCCGCACCAGGCGAGGCGCGCGCCGACCAGCTCCCTGCCACGATACAGCCGCGCCCCCTCCACTTGCGCCAGAGTAAACGCCACCCGCGCGGTGGCGCTCTGCAGCGAGGCCTCGGCCGCGATCACGCGCTTCCAGGTGCCGATCTCGGCGCCCCGCAGGCGGGCGCCGCCGGACTCTGCGTAGCTTTCGAAGTGACGCGCCCCCAGCTCGTTCATCACCACGACCTCCGTGACCCCGTCTGCCGGCAGTCCGGCGAGGTCGACGGTGACGCGCACGACGCCCTGCCTCTCGCTCAAGCCGAAGACCACGGTGAGCGCGGCGCGGCTCTCGCCCTCCTCAAAGGTCGTCGCCCAACCGCTGGCGCGTCGCACCGCGTTGGAGGTGGCGGTCAGCGCCCCGCGCAGCGGCGGACAGCGTCGGTGCAGGGCCGCGAGGGAGTCTCGTAGCGCATAGAACGGCCGACCGGCCGGGCCGCCGCCACCGCGGCCAGCGAGCCGCTCCACGAGGTTCATCTCGTAGGTGGCCGCGGCGCCCCATCGCGCGCCCTCGCGTGGCTCGGCAAGCCGCACGCGCCCGGGGAAGATCGTCTGCGCGCCGCTCTTCAGGATGGGCACGCCGAACCCGACCCCTTCCTCCACCAGGTCGTCGCCGTCGCGGCGCAGCAGCAGACCCTTCGGCAGGCGCGCGATCGGGTACCCGTCGGCCGCGGGCGGCTGGTCGGCGATGCTCAGCGAGAGGTCGCCGAAGAGCGGGGTGCTCAGCTCCACGGCGCCACACTCCTCGGGGCCACGCCAGGGGGCCGCTCCGCCACCGTCAGCGCACTCCTCTTGAAGCACTTGACCGCAACCCACCACCCCACCACCTGCCAGGCCACCACCAGGGCGGCCCTCACCGCCAGCTCAGCCTGGCCGTAGCGCGCCGCCAAGGCCAGGCTCTCGCGCATCACCCCCGGAGCGGCGACCCAAAGAAGCTGCAACGGCGAGGCATTGAACACGGTGAACGCCAGGGGCACCACCCAGAGCACGGTCAGCGCCCGCCCGTCGAGCTCACCGAGGGAGGCCAGGATGAGCACCAACGGCAGGAGCAGAACCACGTTGGGCTCCGCCAGCCAGGTACGGGTGAGAAAGAAGACCAGCGTCAGGGCGGTGCTCGTCGCCACAAGGTCGGTGAAGTCGCCGGGGCCGCGACGCAGCAGCGCGAGGGCCACCAGCAGGGCAGGTATCCAGGCGAGGCCCAGGAGCCACCAATGTCCCTGCAAGGCCAGGGGTCCGCGCACGAGCCGCACAACCGTGGTGAACGACATCGTGCCGCTCATCGAGAACTGCGCGTTGAGCCGGCGCAGCGGGCTCGCATCCCATCCCAGCACCAGGAACGGGGCCACGTAGAAGGCCAGCACACCGGCGACGAACGTCGCGCCGTAGCGTGTGGCCCTGCCGGCCGAACGGCTCAGCAGATACACGAAGACGGCCAGAACCACGGGCAGGGCGGTGGGCTTGAAGCAAATCGCGAGGGCCAGTAGTAGAGCGGAGCCGGTAAGACGCCGGGCGGCGGCGAGCGCCAGGGCCGCCACGGCGAGTAGTGCGACGATGGCGTCGATCTGGCCCCAGGCGGCGCCGACGTAGAGCAGGAGGGGGTTCAACAGCAGGAAGACCCAGGCCCGGCGAGCACACCTGTGGCGAGGCGCCGTGTTGTCTCAAGACCGTGGCGACCAGGTACGCGAGCCCACGGTTGCGGCAATCACCGGCAGCTTGATGGCCAGGTTGTAGACGAAGAGGTTGTGGCCCACGGCGTAGGCGACCCGATAGATGAGCCCGAGCAGAAGGGGCCACGGCGGCGGGTAGCCCACCGTGGAGAGGGCATTGAACGAGGCGTGGTGGAATACCGCGCTAAGATCCTGGGCCACGTAAGGGCTTTGCCCCTGGGCTACCCGGTAGCCGGCGGCCATGAAGACGCGTGTGTCCTGCGAGTGCCCGAGCAGCACGCCCAGCGTAAGCTGTACGACGATGCTGGCGAGCAGGATGAGCCGGTCACGGGGCCCACGCGGTGGCATTGGAGCCTACCTCGCGCCGGGCACGTAACCGATGACGTACACGCCCACGCCCAGGACCGTGGCGAGCAAATACAGCGCATACGAGCTGCGCATGAAGCGTTTGTAGTTGGTGAAGCGCAGCGCCCTGGGCACGGGGATCTCGCTGGCGCGCAGCACGACGAACACGCCCAGGACCAGGCCGATCGCGCCGATCGCGGCATGCGCCGTGGCTACCGCGAACAGGCGCTCGCCCAGCTTGCCGGGGAGCGCCGGGAAGATATTGACGACGAACGATCTGATCATCCAGGCGAAGACGACCACGACGTTGAGCGCGACGGCCGCCGTCTGCAGCCACCGGTGTGCCACGAAGCGGCGGTGCACCGCCAGCCGCCAGCCGATCGTGAGCAGCACCGCCGTGACCACCATGAGGACGAGCGAGACCTGTGCCCCCAGGGGCGCCTTGACGGTGGCGTTCGCGGGCACCGCGAGGGCGGCGCTCGCAGCCGCCGTCACGCCCGCGTTCACAGGAAGCCTCGCAACCTGCGCGCCGCGCCGTTGGCGAGGCTGAGCTCGACGGGAAAGCGAAAGTAGCGGTGCCTCCAGCGATACTGCGCCGCGCGGTTCATGGCGCCGTACCCCGTTCTGAAGGCGAAGCCGTGCTCAACGATGCGCGAGCGCGGATAGAATGCATACCTGGTGACGGCCGAGATCGTTCGCAACCTGCGCACATAGGCCGTGTCGTGCCAGGGCGGCTCAAAGTGAAAGACCTCCACCTCTCCCCACTCGGCGAGCGACTGCGGCGGCCGGAACTCTGGTCCGAAGGTCTCCAGCAGAGGGCTCGGAAAAGGCGTGTAGAGAAAGATCCCGTAATGCTGCGTGCGCGGGTTGGCGGCCGCCATCCTATCCATGAGGTCGAAGGTCTGCAGCATGTCGTCGTAGGTCTCGCCGGGCAGGCCGCAGAGCCATGAGGCGAAGGGGTCGATGGAGGGCGTCCACTTATGCAGGTTCTCCAGCGACCGCAGGATCTCGTCGGCGGTAACGTCTTTGCAGACAAGCTCCTGCATGCGCGCGGAGCCGCTCTCTCCGCCGAAGTCGAGCTCGATGCAGCCGGCGCGCTCCACGAGTCGCAGGAAGTCCTCGTCGTAGGTGGCCAGGTAGTCGAAGCGGCAGTTGGCGCGCCACGAGAACCTGAGGCCGCGCGCGAGGATCTCGTGGCAGATCTCCTCCACGCGCGTCTTCGAGACGAAGAAGTTGTCGTCCACGGGATCGATGATCTTCACCTGCGGGAAGCGCCGTAGCACCCACTCGATCTCATCGACCACCCGCGGCGCGCTCTTGCCTCGCCAGCGGCGCCCATTGAAGGTGCTGTTGTAGCAGAACCCACAGCGGTGGGGGCAGCCACGGCTGGTCTGGATGTGAAAGCGGCCCGCCTGCAGCGTGGGATACCTGTTCGAGCTGGAGCAGATCGTAGGGCAGCTCGATGGGGATGCTATCGAGGTCGAGCACACCCGCGGCGGGCGTGCTCGTTACGGCCGCGCCGAGCCCCTCGCCCTGGCAGGTCACACCATTCACGCCGGCAGGCGACTCTCCGGCCGCCAGCCTGTCGGCCAGGTCCGCGACGATCAGCTCGCCCTCGCCGCGCACCACGACGTCGACGAGCCCACTGGCCGCGGTCTGCTCGGGGAGCAGGGTGGGATGCACGCCGCCCCACACGATCGGGCAGCCCGGCCTCTCGGCGCGGACCCTGGCGGCGAACTCCAGCCCGTAGCGGATCTGCTGGCCGCTCATGCAGGTGACGCCCACGAACAGCGGGTCGCCGATGGCGAAGGCGCGGTAGTCGTCGAGACGCATGTCGAAGATGCGCGTACGGTAACCGCTACGCCGCAGCGCGGCGGCCACGTACAGCAGCTGCAGAGGAACTTGCGGATCGGGAGCCTTGAGCTTGCCGGGGAAGACGAGCAGCACGTCGCCCGTCGCTGTCCCCTTACGAGTGTCGGCGCCAAAAGAACCCATCCAAAGACTCCCCACGACTTGGCTGGGGCGTCGCGACGCCCCCTCGCCCAAACTATCCCGGCGTGCCGGCCCGCGCAACGTGGAGTGGTCCACCCGGGCTATCCCCGAACGGTTGGAGACCACGCCAAACAGGTATGGTGCCGTCACGGCGGTCGTGCGGGAGCATGCCCGCTGTGCGACATTCTTAAGCCGGGAGGGCACGATGGAGGAACGCGTCGCAGGCACGCAAGATCTCAGTGACGGCCAGATGACGACCGTGCTCGTGGGTGGCAAGAAGGTGCTCCTGGCGCGCGTCGCCGGGCGCCTCTACGCCACCGCGGCGCGGTGCCCTCACTGGGGCGGCTCGTTGCCCGACGGCACCTTGCACGAAGCACGCCTGCTCTGCCCTTTGCATCAAGGCACCTTCGATGTGCGCAGCGGCGATCTGCTGGAACCGCCGCCGCTAGACGGCATCGCCGCTTTTCGCGTGCGGGTAGACGGAGAGGATGTCTACGTCGATCGCTCCGAGGAACCGTCTCACGGTCGCACGATGCCCATGTACGGCTGCGACCCCGCCGCCGACGCCAGGCTGTTCGCCATCATCGGCGGCGGAGCGGCGGCGGCGGCGGCCGTGGAGGCCCTGCGCCAGGAGTGCTTCGTGGGTCGCATCCTGGTGATCAGCCCTGAAGACCATTGGCCCTACGACCGGCCCAACCTGAGCAAGGACTATCTGGCAGGCGAGATCGAGGATAAGTGGCTGCCGCTACGCGCGCCGGAGTTCTACGAGGAGAATGTCGTCGAGCGCGTCGTCGGCCGGGTGACGCAGCTCGACGTTCCGAGCCGCACCGTCACGTTCGACGACGGCACCACACTCACGCCCGACGGCCTGCTCATCGCCAGCGGCGCCCGCGCGCGCCGGCTGAACGTGCCCGGCGCCGATCTCCCCGGCGTGTGCACGCTGCGCTCCTGGGAGGACGCCGACGCGATCATCTCGGCCCTGGCAAACGCGCCGCGCGTGGTGGTGATCGGCGCCAGCTTCATCGGCCTGGAGACCGCCGCGGCGCTTGGGCACCGCGGCCTCGAGGTCACCGTGGTGGCGCCTCAGACCGTGCCCTTCGAGCATGTCCTCGGCGCCGCGGCGGGGGGCGTCGTGCGCGCCGTGCACGAGGAGCACGGCACGCGCTTCGCCCTGGGTCGCGGCGTGAAGAGCTTCCTCGGCGACGGCACCGCCCTCACACAGGTCGAGCTCGACGACGGCACTCGGCTGGACGCCAGCCTGGTGGTGGTCGGCGCCGGCGTAGAGCCGGCCACCGACTTCGTCAGCGGCTTGCAGCGCGATCGCGACGGTGGCCTGCCGGTAGACGAGTACTTGAGCGTGGCGCCGGGCGTCTGGGCGGCCGGCGATGTGGCTCGCTATCGCGAGCCCCATACCGGCCGCGACGTGCGCATCGAGCATTGGCGCCTGGCCGAGCAACACGGCCGTGCCGCAGCCCGCGCCATGGCCGGTCGGGCGGAGCCATTCGCCGGCGTGCCCTTCTTCTGGACGCAACACTTCGAGCTCGAGCTCGGCTACGTCGGCGCCGGCCAGGGCTGGCAGGAGACAGTGGTCACCGGCGACCTCGCGGCGCGTGACTTCACGGTCTTCTACGTCGCCGACGGCGCGCTGCTGGCCGCCTGCGGCACGCAGAGTCCCGAGCTCGGCGCTTTCGCGGAGCTCATGCGCGGCGGCCGTCTCCCTGCCGCCGACGCCCTGCGCGGCCGCGACCGCGCCGGACTGCCGGAGTTGCTCGCCCGGTAGGCCTTGTCGCCGCGCATCAGCTCCCTGGTTTACCGCGCTCGCCGCGCCAGGCTGATCCGCACCGCCCTCACCTGGGGCGTCGTTACGTCCGGCGCAAGACCGGCGTGGCCGCGCCATGGAGAGAACCCGTACGAGTTGCTCGGCAGGCCCGCTGGCCAGTCTGGGTGACGCTGTTGCGGAGCGCCTTTGGCCACTACGCGCAGCCAGTTGTGCCCTACCGTGACCTGAGGATTGCCCGCCCAGTCGACGGCGCGGACCTCGACCCTGTACTTGCCCGGACGCAGGTTGCAGGAGAAGCTCAGCCAGTAGTAGCTCGGCGCCGGTTGTATGCCCCAGTTGCCGGCGCGCTCGACGAAGCGTTTCACCACATGCCCCTTGCCGTTGCGCACCGTGATGGTGGCACGCGCCACGCCGCTCGTGGCGTCGCTCGCCATGAAGTACAGCAGGCCCTTTCGGTGGGTATTCACGATGCTCAAGCGCGGCGCGGCGCAGGCCGGTCCGAGGGTGTCGATGGTGATCACCCGCATCTCGGTGGCCTCCCGGTTGCCCGCGTTGTCGGTCGACCTGTAGAGCACGGTGTGGCTGCCGTCGTTGGAGTGGTCGGCCGGCGCGGCGACGGTGAACTGCGCGCCGGGCTGCCAGGTGCTGCCCCCGTCGGTGCTGTACTCCGTTGAGGCGAGCCCGGAGCCGCCAATGTCGCTGGCCACCAGGTGCACGGTTACCGGCTGGCGCGAAGGAGCCGTGGTGAAGTGCTCGTCAACGGTCGCGGGGGCGGCCGTGTCGCCGCTGGCGTCGAGCGTCGCGGCGAGGAATCCGTAGCCAAAGGCCCACACGTGCTGCGGATCGCTGGCGGCGATGGCGCTCACGCCGTCGCCACCGGCCACCTTCTGCCAGGTAGCACCGCCGTCGGAGGTGGCGAACACGCCGTTGTCGCCGCCTATCCAACCGTGCAGTGCGTCGCTGAAGTTGATCGTGGTGGCCAGGATGCCCGCCGCGGCCGGCACGCGGGTCCACGTCTTGCCGCCGTCGGTGGTGGTGAGCACCCAGCCCGTCTCGGCGCCGGTGTTCCAGTCAAATGACGTGCCCACGGCCCAGCCTATGTCGGCGTTGAGGAACTGCAGGCCGGTCAGCGGCGGCGTGCCCACGGGAAGCGACTGTCTCGTCCAGGTAAGACCGCCGTTGGCGGTGGCGAAGACCGCCGCGACGTCCTCGTTCGGCGCCGGCTGGTAGCTGCCGCCGGTCCAACCGGTGGAGGCGTCGCGGAACTGCACGACGTTCAGCGCTGCGCCGTTAGCCACGTACAGAGGCACCCAGGTGAGGCCGCCGTCCGTGGTGCGCTCGATGCAGGTGGCCGCCCCGATGCCTATGGGGAACGGCTCGTCGCTGACGGCCCAGCCGTTGCTGTCGTCGACGAAATCGACGCCCGACAGCGGTCCGCTCAGGTTAGACAACTGTGGCGCCCAGGTGGCACCGCCGTTCGCCGTATGGAGGATGACGCCGCCGTCGCCGTTTTGGTCGACGCTGCCCACCACCCAGCCGTTCGCCGCGTCGGGGAAGCAGACCCCGGCAAACATGCTGGCCCAGCGCACCGGTGTGTCCTGCTCGGCCCAGCGCGTGCCGTCGGTGCTGTGCAGCAGCGCGCCGTTCATGTCTACCGCCCACAGGTCGGTC
Organism: uncultured Thermoleophilia bacterium; assembly: GCA_963848545.1. Lineage (GTDB taxonomy): Bacteria > Actinomycetota > Thermoleophilia > UBA2241 > UBA2241 > CAIXSE01. The sequence continues at coordinate 6,465 of CAWKEZ010000033.1, read as the reverse complement.
GGCGAGACCACGGAGGCGCCCGTGAAGCTGTAGTCCTGGCCGGAGCTCGCCACTCGCCACGTGGCGCCGCTGTCTGCGGAGACGACGATCCCCGAGCCGACCGCGCAGACGGCGTTGCCCCGGCTGGCGATCGCCAAGGGAGACGCCGGAGCGTTGATCGAGGAGGAATCCCACCGGCGCCCGCCGTCGCTGGTGTGTTGCAGCACGGCGCCGCTGCCCAACCCAGGGCCCATGGAGGAGTAATCATTGGCCACCAGCCAGGCGCTCTGCGGCCCGGTGGCGGCTATCCCGATCGCGCCAGAATTCACGTTTGCGCAACGGCGCCAATGGGCTCCACCGTCGTCGGTGGCCAGAGCCAGGGATCCGCCGTAATAATTGTCCAAGGCCAGCAACCAGCCGTGCTGCCGGTCGTAGAAAGCAACTTGGATCACGGAGTCGCGTGACGGCAGTCCGCTCACCTCGGACGTCCAGCTGGACCCGCCGTCAACGGTCTGCCATACGCGACCGTTGTCTCCGGCCGCCCATCCATGGCTGGCATCGACGAAATCGCACGTCACGGCTCCCTTGTAGCCCGCCAAGCCGGAGCGCTGCCACGTCCTGCCACCGTCGGTGGAGCGCAGCACGGCGCCGTCGGTGGTGGCAACCCAGAGGTGCGCGGCATCGACGAGGCTGACGTTGGCGAGCCCTTTGGCGAGGGTCCTGGCCGGCGTCTTGTCGGTCCATGTGACGCCACCGTCGGCGGTGGTTAGAACGGCGTCGCCGCAGACGGCGCCGTTCTGGCCGTCGGCGAAGCTCACCGACCACAGGTCTGCAGCGCTGCCGGTGGCTTGCGCCGTCCAGGTGGCGCCGGCGTCGGCGCTATGCAGCACGAGCCCGCCCAAGCCGACCGTCCAGACGGCCTGCGCCGTCGGGAACGCCACGCCGCCCAGATCGCCGCCCGCCGGCTGGGGCATCTGCCAGTACCAGCCCTGGGTGCCGTCTGGCACGAGGGCCACGGCCGACCCGGCCAGGCACGTCAGAACGACGAGCGAGACCAAGACGCCGAGCATGAGCGTCGCACTGCGTGTCATCGTGACCCCTCCACGCGCGCGAGTCGATCGCGAGCGGCGCGAAACGGCCGGCGTGCCCTGCCATCCAGTCGGGGCCATCAGTGCACCGCCAGACTATTGCTGGCGAGCGCCGTCTGGCGGTTGCCGGCAGAGTCGGTGGCAGCCACGGTGAATGTGTAGCTGCCGCGTTCCAGCTTGCAGACGAAGCGGTACACGAGCGGAGTGTCTACGACACAGTGCCTCAGCACCGTCTTCCTCACGAGGGCGCCGTTGCCCTTCCTCAGCACGATGGTGACCGTGGCCCAGGGACTGCCGGGGCGAGGGTCGTTGACGCTGTAGTGGAGGGTGGCCGTGTGTCCTTCGAGCACGCTCGCCGCGCGCGGCGCCTGAGGTGTCGGCGAGCGCGTGTCGATGCGCACCTTGCAGGTCTGGGCGGGCTCCACGTTACCGACGTTATCGACGGATCGATAGAGCACCCGGTGAGGGCCATCGGCGCTGTGGTCGGCTGGCGCCGCGATTGTTACCGAGTTGCCCTGGGTCCACGTCGTGCCACCGTCGAGGGAGTACTCGGTGTACGCCACGCCGCTGCCGAGGCCGTCTGTCGCCGTGAAATCGAGCGTCACAGGTGTACTGTGCCAGCCGGTGACGCCACCTTCCACAAACGTCATGGGGGGGGTCACGTCGGTGCTCACCGCGAAGCTCGCGCCGTCGGCGCCCAGGGGCAGCGTCACATCCAAGGGCGAGCCGTTTTGATTGATCATGCCGATGCGCGTCCAGTCGTAGCTGCTTATGGGCTGCTCGTCGATTGTGCAAGCGCTGAAGTCGCAAAGCGTGAAGTTGGCCAGCTGTACCACGCCGGACGACGATGAAGGAGCCTCGGCGATGATCTCGGCGGAGGCCAACGCCGGCGGCACGTTCATGGTCTGCTGGACGGCGAACGACACCCCGGTCGTGTGGTTGACAAGGCTAAGGGTGAATTCCGCCGAACTCGTCCACGCGACGGTACCGGTGAGCACGTCGCCGGGACGGATGGCCATGTCGATGGTGACCGGGGCGGCCGGGTACATCTCGTACCAGGCGTCGTAGCCGACCGCCCCCTCGCTATAGCCCTCCGTGCCGATCTGCTCGACCGTGTTGGACCCGTCACCGTCGAGGCCCACCCAGAACGCCGAGTCCGAGAATGCAGCACCGCTGGAGAGAACCTTCGGCTGTGTCCAGGTAGCGGTAACCGTCGTGAAGGGTCCGCCGGTAACATCATAGCCCGACCAGTTGAGAGACTGGGCGTCGGTGCCCATCAAGGGGTGCGTATGGGTCAAAGGACGCGCCTGCGGTGGGCCGGCGGTGCCAAAGGCCGCGGTTGCGGCCCCGGCGGTGGCGGGCAGTATCACTGCCATGAGAACAGTCAGCACAGCGCAGCCCGGCCCGACCCACCACCGCATCATTACAGCTCCCATCCGTAGTGCGCAGCCCACCGTGCCAGCCCCAAGCGCGACCGCGTCTTGCTCGTAGCGCGATTCTAGACTCCGGCCCGACTCAGCGCCACATGCCGGGCGGCGCTTCGCGGGCAAACTCTCAGCTTGCTCTAAGCTTAGCCTCAGCTGTTCGGGGGATTGTTGTGGGAGAGACCACAGTATCCCCAGAGCAACCAAGCTTACCTGCCGTCGAGGCAGCACGGCAGCGCAAGCCCCAGTGAGGACACCATGAACGAGATCGATCTACATCCCGAGGGATTCCCCGAAGGGCCGGGCAGCGACCGGGGGGGCAGCGCCGGGCCCGGCGGTGCACCCCGACCCCGGCGCCCCAGACGGGCCGGCCTCCTGGTCGCGGTCGCGGCACTGTGCGCAGTCGCCGTCCTGCTCGCCGCCATCAGCCTCGGCCATCTCTTCGGCCCGCCGGTACCGACCTCCGCTACCCTCCCGTCCGGCCCCACCGGCAACTCACCGTCCACAACCCGGGTGACCAATGCCCCAACCGCCGCCAGCGCCGCGAGCATCGCGGCGCGGGTCGACCCCGGCCTCGTGAACATCAATGTAGTGTTCGGCTTCTCCGGGGGGCGTGGCGCCGCCACGGGCATGGTGCTCACGCCCACTGGCGAGGTGCTCACCAACAACCATGTAGTGGCCGGCACCACCAAGATCAGCGTGACCGACATCGGCAACGGCCGCACGTATCCGGCGACGGTCGTGGGCTACGACCGCAGCAGCGATGTCGCGGTATTGCAGCTGCAGGGCGCCAGCGGCTTGCAGACGGTGCCCTTGGGCGACTCCTCGACGGTAGCCGTCAGAGACCGTGTCACGGCCCTGGGTAACGCCGGCGGCGCCGGCGGCACACCCAAGGTCGCCCGCGGATCGATCATCGCCTTGCACCAAAGCATCACCGCGGCCGACCCGGGTGGCGGCAACGCGCAGCGGCTCAAGGGACTCCTCGAGACCAACGCGCCCATCAGGCCCGGCGACTCGGGCGGGCCCCTGACCAACAGGAGCGGTCAGGTGATCGGCATGAATGCGGCGTCGTCGGCTGGCTTCACAGTGCAGCCTTCGGTGACCCAGGGGTACGCCATCCCGATCGACGAGGCCCTCGCCATCAGCCGGCAGATCGAGGCCGGCGCGGCCTCTGCCACGGTGCACGTCGGCCCCACCGGCTTCCTGGGCGTCGAGATCGTGCCGTCGGCACAGCTCGGCGGAGGCTTCGGCGGCTCCAGCACGGCGCAGTCCTCGGGGGCGCTCGTGGGCGGCACGCTGGCGGGCTACCCGGCCCAGAAGGCGGGCCTCTCGCAGGGCGACATCATAACCGCCGTGAGCGGGCAGGCCGTCACAACCCCCACGAGCCTCAACGACCTGCTGTCGACCCACCATCCGGGCGACACGGTGCAACTGCAGTGGCTTGACCCCGCGGGCCAGACGCACACCGCGTCGATCACGCTCGCCAGCGGCCCACCGCAGTAACGCCCACTCGCCGGCCCGAGTGTGCGCCGCCGCCGCCCGGCGTTTTCAACGCTGGGCGGCGGCGGCGCTCGTCGCGCCGGCGGCGGCGCGGCCCTTTGCAGCGGCGCGGCAGCTTGCTGCGGGGCGCCCGCAGTGCGAGTGTTGTGCCGCGCGGCCGGGCCGGCGCCTGGCTGCGCGAGTCCGCGAACGAGGGAGGCTGATCCACACCATGGCGGTACTGCTTGACTCAGCATCAGTGGACGATGCGGCGAAGGCCGCCCAGCTCGGCTTCGTCCACGGCATCACCACCAATCCCACTCTCATGGCGCGCGAGACATCGCAGCCCATGGCGCATCTCGGCCTGTTGCTGACCGCTTTCCCGCGGGGGCCGCTGTGTTACCAGCCTACCAGCAGCTCGTTCTCCGAGCTGATCGATGAGGCGCGCGCCGCCGCATCCACGGCGCCTGATCGCATCGTGATCAAGCTGCCGGCCACGCTGGACGCCATCCGCGTGGCACCCGTCCTTGTGGGAGAGGGCGTCCGCTGTGCCCTCACCGCCGTGTACTCGCCGGCCCAGGCACTGCTCGCCCACGAGGTCGGTTGCGTCTGGGTGATCCCATATGTTGACAGGGCGGCCAGGCTGTCGGGCGGTGGCCAGGTCGTGGTGAAGTCGCTGGCGGCGATCCTCGAGCGTCTGCAGAGCGGCACCCGTATTCTCGCCGCCAGCCTCAAGAGCGGTCCGCAGGTGGTGGAGTCGCTCCTTCAGGGCGCGCACGATGTGACGGCGCCGCTCGAGGTGCTCATGGGTTTGCCGGCGCACCCTCTCACCGAGTCCGCCGTGCGGGAGTTCTCGGCCGCCCAGCTTGGCCGCGACGCGCCGCTGAGGGGCGCGCCGGAGGGGGCTGACTGACGCCGGTCGCTAGGCGACGGCTTCCCCCAGGCTCGCGAGGGCCACCGCGCGAAACTCGGCGAAGCGTCGTCGCGTGTACAGCTCGTAGAGCAACGGGCGGCGCCCAGGCGGCTGCGCATACCGGTGTGGCGGCAGGGGTCTGGACGGCTCACGCCGCTGCCTGCCCGCGCCACGAGCCAGCGCCAGCAAGGGTATCAGCGAGGGCAGTAGTTGGCTGCCGTTGGCCAGCGCCAGGCGACGGCGAAGCGCCAAGGCGTCATCACTCAGAAAGAGCGTGTCGAAAGGCGCCCCTCGCGTGCCGGCGGCCGGTTGTGGGGCCTGGACTGTAAGGCCGAGACCGCCGCGCCGGTAGAGGGGAAACTCACGCGCAAGTAGATCGAGCCGCCGCGTGCGCAGTACGGCGACCGCGAGGTTCAGCGCATCGTGATCGGGATGCCCGCCCTCAAAAGCCGGCACGTACACGAGCGGCTCCCGACCGCCACCTGTGCCCGCCGGGCCCAGCAAGGCCTCGAGCTCGTCGGCGATGAGATCCACCGAGAACACGGCGCCTTGATCGGGCAGCCCCAGATCTCGCCAGTCGGCCGCTGCCGGCGCCAGCAGGCGCCGCACGCGCTCTCCCTCGGCCCGGCGTCGGCGCGCGCTGGCCAGCCCGCCCGAGGTGGCCCAGAGCAGACGCACAGACCTTCCCTCGCAGAGCGCGCGGTGCAGGTGGCCGGCACAGAACACCTCGTCGTCGTGGTGCGCCAAGGCGAAGACCGCCGGCCCCAGCGCGGGGCCGGCGCCGGCGGCCGAGCATCCGGCCCGGGCGCCTGACCGCGCGGCGCTCACAAGGCGATGGAGCGATACGCGTCGGAGAGACGCGCGAAAGAGGCAGGCCAGGTATGTGTGAAGGCGTGCTCGCGGGCCGCGCTGGCCATATGGGCGTGCAGCTCGCCGTCGTCTAGCAGACGTTCCACGGCGGCGATGAAGCCCGCCTGGTCGCCCGGCGCTACAGACAATGCCGTGACGTCGCGCACCATCGCCGCCTCCGTCCCCGAGCCGGCAGTGACCACGGCCGGCAAGCCCGAGGCAGCAGCCTCGAGCACCGTCTGGCCGAACGTCTCTATCTGACCCGGGAACAGGAACACGTCGGCCGAAGCGAAGATGGTGGCCAGCTCGACGCCCGTCTTGAAGCCCAGGAAAGAGGCCTCGGGAGCGAACTCCTCCAGGCGCTCCCGGCCGGGGCCGTCGCCGACGATCACGAGATGAACATCGTCGCGCCTGGCGCGCAGCGCGGAGTAGATCGCCGCCAGCGCGTCCAGCCCCTTCTCGGGAGAGATGCGCCCCACCCACAGCAGCACCGACTTGCCGTGCCCGAGCGCGTGGTGCAGCGCTTCGTCGCGCCGCTGCGGGGCGAAGAGGTCACAGTCGATGCCCTGCGGAAACAGTTGCAGGCTGCTCTTCACGCGGTGTTCGACGAGGTCGCGACAGGTTATCTGCGAGGGGCACAATACGATGGCGCACTGGTCGTAGAAGAGGCGCACGTAGGCCCAGAGGCTTTCTTTCAGGAAATGATCGCCGGTGAGGAAGAACCCCAGGTTGG
>CAWKEZ010000032.1:0-21596 GCA_963848545.1 uncultured Thermoleophilia bacterium | reverse complement strand
GGCCCACGCCAGGGCCTGCACGCCCCAGTACTCGGTTGCGCCCCACGTGCCGCCCGTGACCGTGCCCACGGCGATCGCCGCCTTGGCGCGGTGCCCGTCGGGAGTCTGCACCGAGTAGGCGCGGAAGGGCACCCCGGCGGTGCTGGTCGCCGAGGTTGGGTGTCCACGTGGTGGGCGCCTCGAGGGCCAGCAAGGTGCGCCCGGCGAGGGCTTTCCAGGCGCTCAGGTCGTAGACCTGAGGCGCGCTCGCGGGGGGGCTCGTCGAAGCGCTTGTGGTCGCGCTGGCTGCCGGCGTGGCGAAGGCCGTGGTCGACGAGGCGGCCGAGGAGCTCGCCGTTGCAGGGGCGGCGCCGTGGGCATGGGACGTCGCCGGGTTCTCGAACTCGTGCACGGCGGCCGCGATCTCGGCGGGCGAGGCGACCACGTAGGAGACGCCGCCGATGGTCGGCGTGCTGCCCTCGACGTGCACCTGGTAGATGTGGGCGGTGTTCAGCGACAGCCCCATGTCGACGACCGGCAAGAGCTGGCTCAGCGAGTCGAGGTCGGTGGTCGTGAGCCGCCTGATGGCCGCACCATGGAGGCCACCTTGCTCCAGCTGCCGCTCCAGCGCAGGGCCTGCCGCTGCACGGCGCGCAGGAACATCTGCTGGCGCACCATGCGCGTGAAGTCGCCGTTCTGGTCGTGGCGGAAGCGCACGAAGGCGAGCGCCTGCTTGGCCTTGAGGAGCTGGTAGCCGGGCTGCACGCTGATCGGCTGGAAGCCCGTGCCCTCGGGGTTGTAGTAGCGGTGATCGACGGGCAGGTAGACGCCGTGGAGCGACGTCGATGATATGCCAGAAGCCGTTGAAGTCGACGCAGATGAAGTGGTTGATGGGCAGGCCGACGATGGCGGAGAAGGTCTGCACCGCGAGCTTGACGCCGCCCGCGTTGTAGGCGGCGTTCATCTTCGCGTAGCCAAGGCCGGGGATGTTCCAGCGCAGGTCGCGCGGCAGGGAGAGCATGGCGATGGTCTTGGCCTGTGGGTCGAGGCGCAGGAGGATCTGCGAGTCGGAGTTGCCGTTCTCGTCGGTGCCCAGCAGGAGGATGTTGACCGGCTTGTCGGGCAGGGGCTGTTGCAGCACGGTGAGCGCGGCGGTAACGGCGGCCCTTTGCTCGGCGCTGCCGCCGCGGCCCATCTGGCCCACAAGCCGCTGGTCCAGCCGAGAGCGACGCCGGGCGCGGCGAAGAGCGCGATCAGCACGCCGACACACACCACCCTGAAGACGCGGCGGCGCACAAAGGCCAGGGAGTAGGCGCCCGCCACGATCGCGCCACAGGTGACGAGCGCGACGGCGTAGGGCGTCCAGCGGGGCAGGTGGCGCAGGTGGCCGACGACGCTGAGGATGGCGAAGACGTTGTCGAAGGCCTGACGCCCGGCGACAAGGGCGAGGACCGCGGTCGCGATGAGTAGCAGCAGCAACACCAGCGCCACGCGCAGGCGCTCGCGGCGCACCGCCAGCGGTGTGCCGTACAGTGAGCGGGGCGCGTTGGCGGCCTTGCCGGCGGCCGCGTGACAACCCTTGCCGGAGGGCGCGTGGCGGGCCTTGGCCACGACGCGCACAGGGTCGCTCTCACCCGATCTGTAGTAAGTGATCTCTGTCATGTCTGCCTTCACACTGCAAGCCTTGGCGGGCGCAACTCTTAGCTAGCGTGCGTCCTTGAGTGTGGCCCCGCCAGGCTGCCGAGCCGACGCGATCGGCGAAGACTCATTCGCTCGCCCTGCGCCAGCTCCTTGGATCTGCTTCGGGAGAGCTGTCATCGTGACCTCGTGCCACACAGTGGTCAACCCGACGCGCCGGTCAGTCCGCCTCACGGCGGCACTGCGTAGCCGCGAGGCGCTCAACAACTCTACGGCGACTGCGTCGCCTACGGGGGTTAGTCGCGCGGGACGGTCAACCTGCTCGCGGCTCGCCGCCGCCGCGAGGTCGCGAGGTGCCGCTCTGCTGCCTATACTGGTGCATATGGCGCACACGGAGCGCAGCTACACCCGCTACACGGTAGGAGCCCAGCGCGCCTCGCGTCGTGGCCGCGAACCTCGCAAGAGAACCACCACCAGGAAGAAACGCACGGTTCGCTGGCTCAAGTTTGCGGCGTATGTCGTTCTCCTCATCGTGGTGGCGCTGTGCGCCGTCGCTGCCGGGGTCGTCTTCGCCGTCTCTCGCAACTTGCCCACCCTGGGCCACCTGCAGAGCTCGGCCAGCGCGCAGACTACACGGATCTACGACTCTCAAGGCAAGCTGCTGGCCACGCTACACGGCGCGGAGAATCGCGTCGTCGTGCCCAGCTCGGCGATCCCCCAGGTGATGGAAGAGGCGACCGTGGCGAGCGAAGACCAGCGCTTCTACACCGACCACGGCATCGACTTCCAGGGGCTCGCGCGGGCCTTGCTCGCCGACATCGCCGCCGGCCACGCGGTGCAGGGCGGCAGCACCATCACCGAGCAGTACATCAAGAACGCCTACGTGGGCAGTGAGCGCGACATCACTCGCAAGATACGCGAGGCCATCCTCGCCTGGGAGCTCGAGGACCGCTGGAGCAAGCAGCAGATCCTCACCGCCTACTTGAACACCGTCTACTACGGGCAGGGAGCGTACGGCGTCGAGGCGGCCGCCGAGACGTACTTCCACGAGCACGCCTCACGCCTCACGCTCGCCCAAGCGGCTCTGCTCGTCGCGGTCGCCAAGCTGCCGACCGACTACGACCCTGTGTATGCGGCCAGCGTGGCCCACCAGGTGCGCGACGGGGTGCTCGACCGCATGGCGACCCTGGGCTACATCTCGGCGGCCCAGGCGAGTGCTGCCAAGGCCCAGCCCATCAAGGTTTTCGCCCACCCTCGCAACACCACCCGCGACCCTTCGGCCTACTTTGTCGACTACGTCACGCAGGAGCTCGTGAAGCGGTACGGTTACGCGCAGGTCTTCACGGGCGGCTTGCGCGTGTACACGAGTCTCAACTCCGCCTGGCAGAGCGACGCCCTCAAGGTCGTGAAGAACACCGTCGCGCCGCTCAACTTTGGCTTCAAACCTTCGGCCGCGCTGGTTGCCATCGATCCGTCCAACGGCTACATCCGCGCCATGGTGGGCGGTTTCAACTTCGCGAAGCAGCAGTTCAACTTGGCTTCACAGGCACAACGCCAGCCCGGCTCGGCGATGAAGCCCTTCGTGTTGGCGGCTGCCGTGGAGCGCGGCATGGACCCGTTCACCACCTATTACTCGTCGCAGAGCCCCGCCATCATCCCCATGGGATCGGGCGCGGTGCCCTGGGTGGTGCGCGGCGACGGACCAGGCGGGCCCGAGACCGTGGCTCAGGCCATGACTATCTCCGACAACGCCGTCTTCGCGCGCCTCTCGGTTGACGTGGGCCCCCAGAACACCGTTCGCGTAGCGCATGCCATGGGCATCACGAGCCCGCTCCAAGCCGTGCCCTCGATCACGCTCGGCACCTCGGTCGTCACACCCCTGGAGATGGCCGACGCCTACGCGACCCTGGCCGCCGGTGGCATTCACCACTCCGCCCAGGCGATCGTCAAGGTGGTCGCCGCCAACGGTAAGGTGCTCTGGCACCCCTCGACCGAGGGTAACCGAGCCATACCCGCCGGCGTCGCCTCGACGGTCACCAAGGTCCTCGAGCAAGTAGCGACCCGTGGCACCGGCTCAACCACCGCGGCCGCGTTCCCCTATGCGCGCGCCGGCAAGACGGGTACCACCGAGAACAGCTGGGACGTCTGGTATGTCGGCTACACCCCTCAACTCGCGACCAGCGTCTGGATGGGCGATATGAGGGCCAACTTGCCCATGAACGGGGCCTTCGGAGCCACCTACTGCGCGCCTATGTGGGCCCAGTTCACGGCGGCAGCCCTGGCTCACGCGCCTCATCCGTACTTCCTCTCGGTCAACTGGCCATTCAGCACCTGGCTGGGGGCCAACGCGACCTCGTCGCCCCCGCCGAGCTCTTCACCGTCGGCCGCCGCCTCCGGAAAGCCCACCTCGAGGCCGTCGGTCACGGCGACACCCACGCTCAAGCCGTCGTCGACCGCGACGCCCACGACGACACCCACGCCAACGCCGACACCCACGCCCTCGAAGTAGGATCGCCGCGGGCCGCCGGTCCCCCAGGTGTCAGGGCCCGCTCGCATGGGTATGCCCACCTCTGAACTCCGGCTGCTCTCGCTGCGCGCCGCAGGCGTCGCTAGCGGCAGTCTCCAAGGGAGATACCATGGCACAGTGGCACAAGGACGGGCGACCCGTCGACGAGGCGGCCCTCGCCGATCTCGGCCTCTTCGACGGCGACGCGCTCTGCGAGTACGGCGGCGCCGTCTTTCACTTCACGGTCGAAACCGTGCCTGCGCGGCAGTCGAGCCGCGCCTACCCGCACTGCGGCACCGTCGTGCTGCGCCTGCGCCAGCTCGACGCGCCGCCACCGCGCGCCATCCATCTCGTCGACTACGTCGACACCGATCAGCTCGGCGGCCTCAGCTGCGGCCACGACCGCCTGCTCGACGAGGCCGGCCAGACCGCGAGTCGCGCGGTGCGCCGCTACGTCGGCGCCCAACTCTTCCGGCGGGCAGAAGAGTTGCTCGCGGCCGCTTAGGAGAGCGGGGGCCCGCACCTTTCGGCCGCTGGGCGCGTCAGGGCGCCGTGCCCCTAAGAAGAAGGAGTTTCGCATGGCAGGTTCACCCGTTCCTCTCCTGCCCCGGTGGCGGGTTGAATCGGTGACGCTGCGCGGGGTGCCCCGCATGCTTGGGGCGGCGCCCGCCGCGCCTGCGGGGCGTGCTGCCGGCGAGGCTGGGCAAGCCGGCGAACCCTCTCCCCAGCGGGCCCGAGCGCGGCGCGCGGCGCAATCTGAGCGCGCGCGCAAGCCCGAGGCGCCGGCCCTCCCGCCGCGCATCGGCGTGATCAGCGACACCCACGGCTACCTCGACCCCATCGTGCTCGAGCACTTCGCCGGCGTTGCGCACATCATCCACGCCGGCGACGTCATGGATGTGAAGATCCTCACCGCCCTGGAGAGGGTGGCGCCGCTCTCGGCCGTGGCCGGCAACCTCGACGGGCCCGAACTCGCCGAGCGCCTGCCGCGCGAGCTGAGCGGCGAGGTCGCCGGGGTGCGCTTCCTCGTCGGTCACAAGCCCAAGCGCCTGCTCAACCGTCTCGCCGCCGGCAAGATCGAGGGCCCGCGGCCCGACCTTGTCGTCTGGGGCCACACCCACGTGCCCGCGGTCGTCTGGGTCGACGGCGCCCTGTACTTGAACCCCGGTACGGCGAGCTCGCCCGACGATGAAGACGACGGCCCCACCGTGGCGATCGTCGAGGTCCAAGCCACGGGCCTCGCGGTGCGCTTCATCCCCCTGGTGCGTCGCTCGCCCGGCGAGGTCGCGATGGTTGATCGGCCCGGCAAGCGAGCGAGCGCCGGCCGCTAGGCGCCCGGGCGACCGCCTCGCAAGGCCGCCGCGACACAGGGCCAGCGCGCTCCCAGGGGGGCGATCGCATGCAAGGCCGGCGCGGCACAGGGCCAGCGCGCCCAGGGGGGCGATCGCATGCAAGGCCGGCGCGGCACAGCGCCAGCGCGCCCAGGGGGGCGATCGCATGCAAGGCCGCCGCGGCACGGGCCAGCGCGCCCGGGGGACGCTCACTAACGTTCGCTCGCGCTCGGCAGGCAGGCCACTACTCAGACGGGTTCTTGACGAATGCGGCTACGTCCGCAATCGTCAATCCCGGTCGTGAGCAGCGGCCGCCTCGCAAAGCCCCCTGGGGGCGCGCTGCCCCCGCGCCGCGCCGACCGCGGTCGCCTGGTAGCAGGCGCTGCCGCTGGCGTCCGCGTGGCAGCGCTCAGCGCGCGCCTGCGCTCTTCCTCTCAGAGGCAGCGCCGGTGGGAGCCGTGGCCGAGGCGCGCGAGCGCGCTGGCGCCTCGCGGGAAGCTTGCGAGGCGGTCGCTGCCGAGGTCAGGGGTTGACGATGGCGGGGAGGCCGCAAGCGGCCAGCTCCGCCTTCGTCAAAAACCTGCCGAACAGCGGCCTGCTTGCCGAGCCGAGCGAACGCAAGTGAGCGTCTTCCCGCGAGGCGCCAGCGCGCTCGCGAGCCGTCTGCGCAGACCGTCAGCCGTCGCCGCCGGTTCCGCGTCTTCCCGCGAGGCGCCCAGCTCGCTCGCGCGCCGTCAGCGCAGACGGTAGGGAAGAGAGGGTCTGGCTCGGGGCCGGTGCCGGCGACACTCGCCGCCTCGGGCACCCGCACGCACTTCTGACGGCCCACTTACACGGTTCTCATCGCGAGGCCGTAGCGTGCCGTCGGTCGCGCCGTCTCGGGCGCTACTTCGACTCACTCCTTGCAGGGCACCGCGGGACTTCCGGCGAATGCCTTCGAGGAAGATCCTTGGCCTTTGGTACCTGGAGGAACGTGCATGACGCGCCGCAAGGCAGCCTCATCCCCGACGCGCCGGCGGCGCGGGCCTGCCGCCCTCGCCGTGCTCCTCGCCCTGCTCGTGCTCTGCGCCGGCGCCGAGCTCCCCGGCGGCGCCGCGCAGGCCGCCCTCGGCAAGGGCGTCACCGACTGGCGCCTCGAGACCTACGCCGACGTCGACCTCGCGCAGGTGCCGTCCTGGGTTGAGGAGATGGGCCCCGCCGGCCTGGGGGCCAAGTGGACGCGCATCATGGTCTACTGGTCGAAGCTCGAGCCCAGCGCACCGAGCGCCCCGCTCACCGCCCCCGCCAACTACAACGCCGCCTACCTGGCCCAGCTCAACAGCATCGTCACGGCCCTGCGCAGCGCCCAGATCAACGTCATCTTCACGCTCACCAGCGTGCCGGCCTGGGCCAGCAACCAGGCCCTCTGGAGCTCACCGCCCGTGCCCCAGCAGCCGGGCTACCAGAGCAACTTCGCGATGAACATCGCGAACCCCACGGTGCGGGCCGCCTTCAGCGCGCTCGGCAGCTTCCTGGCGACACGCACTTCGATGAGCCGAGCGAGCTGGTCAACTACTTCGAGTGCTGGAACGAGCCCAACCTGGAACTCTCCCTCTACCCCCAGACCCGTGCCGGCAACGCCGACTACGCCGAGCAGACCAACCTCGCCATGCTCAAGGCCTTCGAGCCGGCGTGAAGGCCGCCAACCCGGCGCCGCAGGTGATCGCCGGGGCCACCTGCCCGCGCGGCTACGGCGACGCCGGCAGCACCTCGCCGCTGGCCTTTGCCACCTACCTCGCGCACCACGGCGCCGGGAAGTACTGCGACGCCTCTCCACCATCCCTACGTGCTGCCCCTGGGCAACCCGCGTGCCGAGCAGCCTGCCGGCCGAAGCCCCGCGGGCATCGTCACCTTGGGCAACCTCAACGTGCTCCTCAAGCTCTTCCCGGCAAGCCCTTCTACCTCACCGAGTACGGCTACGACACGCAGCCCCTGCTCGGTCTTCGGCCGGGTGATCTCGGCGGCCGACCAGGCGCGCTACCTGACGCAGGGCTACGCCCTGGTGGCGAAGAAATACCCGCAGGTCAAGGCGCTCATCTGGTTCGAGGTGCAGGACCTGCCGCCGCGCGGCGCCCAGCACGGCAGCTACATGGGCCCTCACGGCGCTCTCGGGGCAGCGCAAGCTCGCCTGGTATGCCTTCGCCGGCGGCAACTCGCTCTCGCTCACGGCCCCCGGCCAGGCGCCGCGCGGGCTGCGCTTCAGCCTCTCCGGGGTGCTCGCCAGCAGCAAGGTCGGCGGCATCGCCGGCCAGCCGCTGCTGGTACAGCGCAAGCTCACAGGATCCTCGTGGCGCACCGTAAAGACCGTGACCACCACCAGCGGCGGGGCCTACGCGCTGCGTCTCGCGCAGAGCGCCACGGCCTCCTACCGGGTGGTCTGCGACGGGCTTATCACGAGCGCGAAAAGGGTGGTGCATACGCCGTAGGGTGATTGTGGTGCCTCGTCCGGGATCGCGGAGACCGTGAAGGAGCGGTGCGCCGGGGCGTCGGCTGCCACGCTACCTGGGAATAGGTACCATGTCGGTGCCGAGCCGGAAGAAGCACCAGTCTGAGAAGCCGAGGAGGAGACCCATGAGCGACGAACCCACGACCATTTCGTGGAAGTCCATTGAGCCCAAGTGGAGAGTGATCTCCGCAGACGGCGATGAGTTCGGCGAAGTGTACCTGACGGTCGGCGACGAGAACGCCGACATCTTCGACGGGCTGGCGATAACGCATCACGGCGGTCCTGCGCTCTTGCACGACTACGTTGATCGGCCCCGCTACGTGAGCGCCGACCAGGTTGCCAGCATCCAGCCCGGGACTGTGCGCCTCGCCATCACGTCCGAGGAAGCGCGGCACCTGCCGGAGCACCAGGCGCCGGAGAGCGCCGAGATCCTTCCGGAGAACGCGAGCTGGAAGGACCGCCTCGAGACCGACATCGAGAAGCACTCAGGCGGACACCGAACCTACTGAGACGCTACTGCGCCGCCCGCCGGCCGTCCTTCAGGAACTGCTGGTAGGTGTTGGAGAAGTAGAGCGGCCCGGCGCCGTCGGCGCGCCCTACATAGTAGAGGTAGTTCGCATGCACGGGGTTGGCGGCTGCGGTCAGCGAGGCCAATCCGGGGTTGTCGATCGGCGTGGGCGGCAGTCCGCTGTGCAGGTATGTGTTGTAGGGCGAGGCGGTCTTGAGGTCGCTGTACGACAGCGAGTCCTTATGCCTGCCGAGGGCGTATAGAACCGTCGCGTCGATCTGCAGCTTCATGCCGATTCGTAGCCTGTTCCAGATGACGGCGGCGATTTTGGCGCGATCGCCGGCGGCGCGCGCCTCGCGTTCGATGAGCGAGGCGATGATGACCACGTCGTATGGCGTCAGGTTCGCCTTGGCGGCGCGGGTCATGTTCACTTCTGCGAGGTTCGCCTTGAAGGCGGCGATCTGGAGGTGGATGAACTGGCGCGGCGTCACGGCTGGCAGCACGTTGTAGGTAGCGGGGAACAGCAACCCCTGCAGGGTTCGTCCGCCCGTGTAGCCGGCTACGGTTACCGGCATGGCGTGCGTGGTGGTCAGATCGAGGTACGCCGCCGCCGAGAACCTGGGGAGCTTCGCGTGCAGCAGCGCCGCCGTCTGCGCCAGCGTGTAGCCCTCGGGGATGGTAATGTGCACCGTGTGGGGCCGAGCACCGGCGACCAGCGCCGCCACGAGCTGCTGGTAGGGTTCGTTCACGCGCAGGCTATACGTGCCCGCCTTGATCTGGGAGCCGTGTCCATCGAGTCCGGCGCGGATGGCGAAGGCCAGGGCGTGCGGCACCACCTTGTGCCGCGCCAGGATGTCGGCGACGCCGGTGAGGCCCGACCCCGGCGGGATCGTCACTGTCACGGTGGCGCCCTCCGGGCCGACATGGAAGAGGTACGCGACGCCGCCACCCACCACAAACGCCGCTATCACCACCGCGAGGAGCAGGACGACGAAGGCCCTGCGGCGTCGCCGTGGCCGCAAACGAGCCCGCGAGTAGGGACGGTTCTGCGGTGCCTGCGACGTGGTGCCTCCTCTGGGACGGCCTGTACGGGCCGGAGCCGGCCCATTGCCGCGACGCGCCGAAACGGATCGAGGCTCCTGGCAGCATAGGGCGGCCACCGGCAGGCTTCAACCTGCGGCGCAGCGTCGGCGGGGAGCGGCGTGCCGTGGGGTGTGACGACGCACTAGAATAGGGCACCTGCCCGCAACCACCGAGGAACCGCGATGATCGTAGATCAGCCCCTTTTCCCTTCGTTTCAGCCACCGCGGCGCACCCTCATGGGTCCGGGACCGTCCGACGTCGCGCCCCCCGTTCTGGCGGCCATGGCTCGCCCCACGATCGGTCACCTTGACCCTGAATTCGTGAGGATGATGGACGAGCTCAAGGCGCTTCTGCGCTACGCCTTCCAGACGCGTAGTGAGGTCACCCTCCCGCTCTCGGGGCCGGGCTCGGTAGGCATGGAGGCTTGCTTCGTTAACCTGGTCGAACCTAACGACAAGGTCATCGTCTGTCGCAACGGCGTGTTCGGGGCGCGCATGGTCGAGAACGTGACACGCGTCCGCGGCGTGCCCGTGATCATCGACGATGAGTGGGGCAAGCCCGTCTCTCTCGAGAAGGTGGAGGCGGCCTTCGCCCAGCACCCCGACGCCGCGCTGCTGGCTTTCGTGCAGGCTGAGACCTCGACCGGCGCCCTGACCGATCCCGAGCCGCTGGTGCGTCTAGCGCACGAGCACGGTTGCCTCACGATCGTCGATACGGTGACCGCCCTCGGTGGGGTGCCCGTGCTCGTCGACGAATGGCAGATCGACGCGGTATACGCGGGCAGCCAGAAGTGTCTCTCTTGCCCGCCCGGGCTGGCGCCGTTGAGCCTGAACGAGCGCGCGATGGCCAAGGTGAGGGCCCGACAAACGCCCTGCCAGAGCTGGTTCTGCGACCTCAATCTGCTGCTCGGCTACTGGTCCGAGGGCACGCGTACCTACCACCATACGGCGCCGGTCAACGCCCTCTATGGTCTTCACGAGGCCTTGCGTGCCCTGGCCGAGGAGGGGCTCGTGGCGGCCTGGGCGCGACATCTGCGCAACCACCAAGCTCTGGTGGCCGGGTTTGAGGCCATGGGCCTGCGCATGCTCGTCGATGAACCCCATCGGCTGCCGCAGCTCAACATGGTCGTGGTTCCTGAGGGCGTAGGTGAGGCCGCGGTGCGCGGCCGGCTGCTGGCGGAGTTCGATCTCGAGGTGGGCGCTGGGCTCGGCACCCTGGCCGGCAAAGCCTGGCGCGTCGGACTCATGGGGCACGCGAGCCGGCCCGAGAACGTGATGAAGTGCCTGCGGGCCTTCGCCACGGTGCTCGGCGGCAGCGGTCTGGAGATCTCCGCCGACGCCGCCGAGAGGGCGGCGCAGACGGTCTTGCGTCAGTGCGCGACTTCGGGGTCGTAGCCACACTCGACCAGCTTACGGCGTACCTGCTGTCCCCGCTCACCACGCGGTACCTCAGCCGGCGCAAGCTGAGGCGGCTCTCGGAAGACGGGTTCGACGAAGCGCACGGCACCGACACGGCGGGCGTGCTCGTCGGTCGTGAGCTCGGGCCGGCCGTCAACCGCAGCGGCCAGGCTGCGTCGGCCAAGTCGTCTGAGCGCGGCACGTACCTCCCGCCCGAACGTCGCGCGCTGCTCGGCGCCGGCGCTCAGAGCAGGGGCAGGGCGCGATAATGGCCTGTTTCGTAGCAAGGCCACGAACTCCTTGCCCATGGCCATGACCCCGTCCTCGCCGTCGACGTGCCGTTTGAGGCAGAGCAGACTGCGTGGAGGCATGGTGCGTGTGGCGACCGTGTACATGAGAGACCTCGTTCGCAACGCGGCCACCAGACGCGCTTGCTCCAGCTGCCTGGCCTCGTACCAACGGTAGCCGGAGTCTGGGTCGACGCGCCGGCGGGAGGAGCCCCAGCTCGTCGTACAGACGCAGCGCCTTGGCCGACAGCTGCGACAGTCGTGCAAACTCTCCGATGCTCAGCAGATCCATTCTCGCCTCCCTCGGTGCGGCCAACCATGGCCGGGGCAACTGTGCGCTCTCCCCCAAGGGTAAGGTCAAGACTCTCTGGCTCGGGGTACAAAGACGAGTATCGTCGTCGAGAGAAGGACCCCAACAATGGCCTCCAAGATAGTCGTCGGATACGACGGGTCGGAAGGTGCCAAGGCGGCCCTGGACGAGGCGCTGAGCTTGGCCAAGCAGTTGTCCGCCAAGCTCGCCGTGGTCTACGCCTACGGCGGACCAAAGACCTACGGCGGAGCGCCGCTGACGCCGCGCCGCATGCTCAAGGAACTTGGCGAAGCGGCCCTGAAGGACGCCCTCGCGCGCGCCGCCGCCGCCGGCGTGGCGGCGGAGAAGGTTCTGGTGGAAGCGGGCGGAGCCGAGGGGATCATGCGCGTGGCTCGCGAGCAGCGCGCTGCCTTCATGGTCGTCGGCTCGCACGGCGAATCGCCCATCACGGGCGGCCTTCTGGGCTCCACCGCCTATAGGCTCGTGCACCGGGCCACCAAACCGGTGCTCGTGGTGCCCGGCCCCAAGCGGCAGCGCGGGGCGGCATGAGACGTGGAGGCGCCGTGTCGGCGGGGCGGGTATCCTATGAACGTCGACCTGTTCGGAGGACGGGCATGCTTCACCTGCAACCCGCACTGCGGCGCACGGCGGCGCTGCTCATCGTGGGCGTGATCGCCGCCGCCGTCGTGACCGTACCGGCGTGGTGTGTCGCTACCGGCATGTGGCGCTGACCGAGGCCCGTTTCGCGCTGGGTACCTACTTCAAAAGCGGATTCCTTACCGGGAGGCGGACGTGGCCAAGCAGGTTCTCTTTCTCTCCAGCGCCAACAGTGCGCGCAGCCAGATAGCGGAGGCTTTTCTGCGCGCTCTGGCCGGAGACGCCTTCGAGGCGTACAGCGCCGGGTCTGTGCCCGGCGATCTCGACCCCCTGGCGCTCGCCGTGATGGCGGAACGCGGCATCGACATGGGCGATCAGCGGCCCCAGGGGCTGCGCGAGTTCATCGGCTCCAGGCAGTTCGATCACGTCATCACGGTATGCCGGCGCGACGAGAAGACTTGCCCGGTCTTTCCGGGCAAGGGCACTCGTGAGTACTGGCCGTTCGCCGATCCGGCGCGGGCGGGCGGCAGTGAAGAAGAGCGTCTCGCCACCTATCGAGAGCTGCGCGACGACATCGAGGGGCGCGTGCGCCGCTGGCTCGCGGAGCGCCGCTACAAGCCGGCGCGAGCGCTGACACTCGGGGGCGCCGGCCGCGAACGATAGCGAGGCTGCGCCTTCAGCCCGTCAGCAGGGCCCGCAGGCGCATCATGAAGTCGTTGAAGTTGGCGGCGTACTCAGGCGAGCCGTCGATGCGCACGAAGCCCTTGCCCACGCCGTCCACGAACTCGACTTGGCGGCGAGCTCCGAATCGATGCTGCCGTAGTGCCACTTCACCTGGTTCTCCATGAAGTCGACGCCCTTCCCCTTGACCGTCTTGCAGATGATCACCGTGGGGGCGCCCTTGGTGGCCTGCGCGGTCTCGATGGCCTCGCCGATCTGGGCGTAGTCGTGGCCGTCGATCTCGCGCACCTCCCAGCCGAAGGCTTTCCACTTCTCGGCCAGCGGCTCGAGGACAGTTGACTGTGGTTCGCCGCGGCGGTAGCGTCTCGGCTACGACTACTCCAAGCCCGACGCCCTAAGGCTCTTGCTATGGGCGGCGGGCCGTACCATGGAAAGACCATGGGGTGGCGCACTCTCGCGCCACCGTGGGCCCGTGGGGGAAACGCCCGGACCTCCTCGTATCGGAAAGGAGTCAGTGATGCGTGCCTTGCCACCGTGGCCTCCGTGCGAACTGCGGGCGGTGCAAGCGAGGTGGCGGGCACGCTACGTCGCCGCGCCGGTGCTGGTACTGGCGCTGGTTGCTGCCTTCGCGCCGGCGGTGAGCGCCGATGTAGCTCCCCCGGCGGCCGCTCACGGCGCGCTCGCCAGGGCCGCTTCCTCACACCCTGGCCTGCTGCTCGTCGGCAAGCTGACCAAGCGGGTGAGCTGGAGCAGCATCGCCACGAACGTCACGTGGAACGGGGAGACGGCGGGCAACATCCCCAGCGACCTGCGCGCGGTCTACAAAGGCGAGACCATCTACAAGCTCATCGGCCTCGTGGACGACAGGAACCCCGGCAGCTTCAACGTGGCTCTCGCCAAGAAGGGCTACACGATCCGCTTCTACGGCAGCGACGGGTACACTTGGGACTTCACGAGCAAGTCGATCATCGGTCAGACCAAGTGGATCGTCGCCAAGCTCAAGAACGGCAAACCCTTGCCCACGGGCGAAGGTCCGTACCGGGACGTCGGATCGTTCATCCACCACTTTTACGGCCGGCCTTCCGTGAAGATGCTGGTCAAGATCAAGCTCATCTTCTAGATGGGCGGTTCTGCAGCAGCGGGCACGGTGAAGCCGCGCTGGCTCACCGTCGGTGTTCTCGGGGTGGTATGTGCGGCGATCCTTGCGGTCAGCATCTACGCCTCACACCGCCCTCCTGCGCCTCCGGCCAAGGGCCCGTACGCCGACCTGGTGCTGGTGGGCAAGATCACCCGTGACGTGCCCTGGCGTGACATCTCGCTAAGCGCCACGTGGGACGGCACCAAAGCGGGCGCCATCCCCAGCGACCTGCAGGCCGTCTACCGCGGCGAGCCGCTGTACCAGCTGATCGGGCTGGTGGACGACAACGACCCGAACACCTTCAACGTGGCCCTGGCCAGAAAGGGCTACCAGATCCGCTTCATCGCCGCCGATGGCTACGAATGGACGATGAGCAGCAAGTCGATCATCGGCCAGAGGGAGTGGATCCTGGCGCGCCTCAAGAACGGCCAGCCGCTGCCCAAAGGCGAAGGTCCGTACCGCGATGTGGGCCCCTTCATCCACCACTTCTTCGGGGCCCCCTCGGTCAAGATGATCACACGCATTCAACTGGTGTTCTGAGATGAGTACGTGGGCCGCCGGGCGGGAGAAGACGGGCGCGCGGCTGGCGGTGGTTAGCGGCGCTTCGGGATCGGGCAAGACGACGAGCTGCCGGGAGCTCGCCCGCGCCGCCTCCCGGCGCGGTCTGGCGGTCAGCGGTTTGCTGACCGAGGTTGAACGTGCACCCGGCGGCACGACACGGTGGGCGCACGACCTGCGCAGCGCGCAGCGGCGGCTGCTGGCCCGCGAGGTGGAGGTTC
Source organism: uncultured Thermoleophilia bacterium (assembly GCA_963848545.1). Classification (GTDB taxonomy): domain Bacteria; phylum Actinomycetota; class Thermoleophilia; order UBA2241; family UBA2241; genus CAIXSE01. The sequence continues at coordinate 6,877 of CAWKEZ010000032.1, read as the reverse complement.
CTCGCGTGGGGGATCTGCGCTGGCGCCTCGCGACTGAGGGGTTGCGGTGGGGCGACCGCGTGCTGGCCGGCGCCTGCCCCACAGACGTGCTGATCATCGACGAGCTCGGCCCGCTCGAGCTCGTGGACGAGGTAGGGTGGCGCGGAGGTGCGCTGCGTGCCCTCGGCGGACCGTTTCGTCTGGCCGTGGTTACGGTGCGGCCGGCGCTGGTTGTGGCCCTGCTCGAGCTGGTGAGGCCGCTGGTGGGCGAGGCGGTGCTGGTGGCGCCGGCGGGCGAGCTGCAGACGACCTCACTGCTCGACGAGGCGTTCGCCGAGGTGGCGCCATGACGTCGCTGGCGATCGAGGATCTGACGGTGAGCTTCGGCGCGGGCGCCGTCTTGCGCGAGGTAAACCTGGCGGTGGAACCCGGCGAGTGCGTGCTTCTGGCCGGCCCGTCGGGGAGCGGCAAGAGCACGCTGATCCAGTGCCTCAGCGGCCTTATCCCGCGCTGCATCCCCGCCAGGCTGAGCGGCGCCATACGCGTGGGCGGGCGGGAGGTGCGCGACGCACCCGTGGCGGAGATGAGCAAACAGGTGGGCGTGGTCTTCCAGAACCCCCGCACCCAGCTGTTCAACGTGCGCGTGGAGGATGAAGTGGCCTTCGGGCCACGCAACGTGGGGCTGGAGCCTGACGAGATCGAAGGGCGCGTGGCATGGGCTCTGGCGTCGGTTGGTCTCGCGCATCTGCGCGCGCGCTCTACGCACGCCCTCTCGGGCGGTGAGCTGCAGAGGCTGGCGATCGCCGCGGTGCTGGCCATGGGCTGTCGTCTCCTGGTGCTCGACGAGCCTTTGGCCAGCCTGGACGTCGAGGGTACGCGGTCGGTGATCGACGTGGTGCGCGGTCTGAACCGGGACAGCGGAGTCACCGTGATCGTGGTGGAGCACCGCCTAGGGCCGGCGGCGGCGGTAGCCGGCCGTACGGTGCTGCTCCACGAGGGCGCGGTGGTGGCCGACGGACCCACCGACGAGGTGCTCGGCCGGCGGGAGCTGCTCCGCCGGCTCGGCCTGCGGCGACCGGCGGAGGATGCGCAGACGGTTTGGCGCGAGCTCGTGCAGTCCGGCCCGCCGAGCACGTCGCCGCCGCTGGTATCGCTGCGCGGCGTCACGGCCGGCGAGGGCCGGCCTCCGGCCCTCAGGGATCTGGACCTCACCATCCACGAGGGAGACTGCCTCGCCGTGGTGGGCGACAACGGTGCCGGAAAGAGCACCCTGGCGCGCCTCATCGCCGGTGTGCTGAGGCCGCGGCGCGGCGTGATGAGCTGCGCCGGTGGTCGCCGCCTGCGGCCCGCCACCGGCGTCGGCATGCTCTTTCAGGACCCGACGGCGCAACTGCTCTGCGACACGGTGGAGGACGAGGTCGCCTTCGGCATGCGCAACCTGCGCCGCCCGTCCGCACACGCCGTGAATGAAACGCTGGCGGTCGTCGACCTGGCGCGGCTGCGGAAGCGTCCGGTGTTCGCCCTGTCGCTCGGCGAGCAGCAGCGTCTGGCCCTGGCGGCGGTGCTGTGTCTGCGGCCGCGGCTGCTTATCCTCGATGAACCCACTGTGGGTCAGGACTGGGGTCACATGGAGCGTTTCATGGAGGCGGTGCTGCGGCTCAACCGGGCCGGCTCTGCCATCGTGCTCATCAGCCACGACCTCAAGCTCGTGCACCGCTACGCGTCTCGCGTGGTCGTGCTCGAAGAGGGTCATGTTGTGGCCGACGGGGTGCTTCGCCAATCAGACGAGATCACGGACGTGGCCGGATGCGCTTGAGCCTGAAAGAGCTCACCATCGTCGCCGCCCTGGGCAGCCTGTGGGGTAGCTCGGAGATCAGCTTGGGGTCGTTCGTGCACGTCTGGAACGTGCCCTTCAGCGGCACCATCCTGGGCGGCATCGGCATCGCCATCGCCCTGGTGGCTCGCCTGGTTGTGCCGCGCCGCGGCTCCACCCTCATGATCGCCATCATTGCCTCCCTGCTGAAGGCGCTGAGCATCGGCGGCGTCGTGCTGGCGCCGATGATCGCGATCGTCATGGAGGGCCTCATCGCCGAGCTGGTGCTTAGCGTCGGCGGGCGGCCGCGCCGTGCGACCTTCTGCCTCGCCGGGGCGCTGGCCATCGGCTACAACGTGGTGCACCCGCTGCTCGTTCAGGGCCTGCTGTTCGGGGCGGGCATCTTCACGACGTACGAACGTCTCATCCAGCAGGGGGCGTCGCTGTTTCGCCTCTCTACATCGTCGGTGGTGGCGGTGCTGGTCGGCATCGTTGTGCTGCACCTCGTGGTCGGCGCCGTGGTTGGTCTCATCGCCTGGCAGGCCGGTACTTCGGTGATCGCGCGCCGGGCCGCGCCCAGCTTGAACAGCGAACAGCAGACGTAAGCATGCCCGACGGTCACACGCTTCAGGGGATGGCGGGTCGCGAGACCACGCGACGTTCGCTGCTGGCGCGCGCTTTCTTGCACGGGGCGGCGGGCGGCGATGTGTGCACCTGCTGCTTTGGGTTCGCGGTGGCGGTGGCCGTTCTCTGCCGCGGATGGTCGCTGGGCCTCGCCTTCGGCCTCTCGCTGGCGATCGCCGCTCTGGTCTACCCGGCCGGCCTGCGCCTGCTCACCCGACGGCGCACGTGGCTGCTGCTCACCATGGTCGTGATCTCCTCCACTCTCGTCGGCGCGGCGCCCGCCTGGCGCCTCGGCCCATTCGGGCTCTCGCAACGCGGCGCCGTGCTCGGTTTGCTCATGGCCCTGCGCGCTCTCACCATCATCGTGGCTCTCACCGGCCTGGTCTCTTCGGTGCCGGTGGACCGGCTCGGCAGCGTGTTCGAGCGCGTGGGGTTTCGCGGCATGGGGTTCGCCGTAGGTGTCGCCTTCAACCTTCTGCCGCTGATCGAGTGCGCGCTGGCCACGTCGTGGCAGGCGATGCGTCTGCGCGGCGGGCTGCGGCGCCCGCTGGCGGCCGCGAGACTGATGCTCGTCGCCGCCGTGAGCAGCAGCCTGCGCTGTGCCGACGAGGTTGTTCTGGCGGCCGAGGCGCGCGCCTTCTCGGTGGAGCGTACCGGCCACGCGGCCTTCTCGTGGCGCCGCCGCTCGGTGCCGCTGGCGGTGGGGCTTGCGGCCGTGGCGGGGCTGCTGGTCTGGCTGGGCTAACGCCGCCCAGCGTGCTCGTCGTGCAGCTCGCAGAGGTGCGCGAACTGCTCTAGATCGGCGGCTCGCACCTTTTTTCTTGTCGCCTTCATGGGTTCTTCATGATGGTGGGTACACAAGCCCCGAGGTTGGCTCGCCGCCCGCGTGGCGGGCCGACCGAGGGAAACAACTCACCATCATGGAGAGGAGGTAAGACAATGAAACGCAGACTGATCGCGATCGCCATGGCTCTCATGGTGACGGCGGCCCTCACGGTCTGGGGCGTGTCCTCCGCTGCCGCAACCAAGGCGGGCGGCAAGGTCAGCCCGGCGACCAAGTCGGCGAAAGCCTCGACGTCCACGTCGACCAAGAAGTCGTCGACCGCCAAGTCCAGCACGACGCCCATGGCGTCCACCAAGGACACGGCGGTCAAGAACGAGGCCAAGGAGGCCAAGAAGGCCGAGGCCAAGGAGTCGTCCAAGATCAAGCGTGAGGAGTCTGAGGACCTGGCCATGGCCAAGGCTCCGGCAACCGCCGGCGCGGCCAGCGAAGTGGCGGGCGCAGACACGAAGTAACGCAGCGGCGAGGTGATCCACCGCGGCGGACCAGCATATCGTCCGTCCCCGATGCGACCGCGAGCGCGCTAGGGCGCTCGCGGTCGCATCACTTTGGTGGGGGGCAAGGCCGCGGCGCGGCCGGATCGAGATCGAAGCGGCGTCTCACAGTGTCCATCTCAGCGTGACACGGCAGTTGGGGACACAGGGATCGCGACGCGGAAGACCGAGCCCTGTAGCTCGGTGCTGTCGACGGTCACCCGCCCGCCATGGGCGAAGGCCAGCTCGCGCACGATCGCCAGGCCTATGCCGGCTCCTCCGGTCGCCCGCGAGCGTGACGCATCGCCACGCCAGAAGCGGCTGAACACATGCGGCAGATCTGCGGCCGGGATGCCGATGCCGGTGTCTGCGACCTCGAGAACCGCCTCCTCGCCGACCTGCCGCACCGTCACTGTCACTTTCCCTCCCGCATCCGTATACCGGAGCGCATTGGAGAGGAGGTTCACAACGATCTGGGCGAGGCGCTTGGCGTCGCCGCTTACGAAGGTCGACTGCAAGTCGTCGGTCAGAAGGATGCCCTTAGCGGCGAAGCTGTGGTTGAACGCGTGCAGCTGCGCGACGGCGACGGTGGCCAGATCGACCGGCTCCAGGGTCAGGAGCAAGCCGGGGCGCTCTGCCTCGGCGAGCGCCGACAGGTCGTCCAGGAGCCGCGTCAGGCGTGACGTCTCGTTGTGCATGGCGGCGAGGTTCGCCGTGCGGTCTTCGAGCACGTCATCCTGGGCCGCCTCGATCCGTCCGAGCAGGCCCATGACCGGCGTACGCAGCTCGTGAGCCAGGTCGGCGACGCTCGTCTTGCGCAGCTCCTCCTCGTGCTGCAACGATTCCGCCAACCGGTTGAGGGCATGGGCCACGGAGCGCAGCTCATTGTCGCCCGCCTCCTCAACGCGCGCCTCGAGATCGCCCGAGGCCATTGCCTCGGCACTCGTGCGGATACGCCGCAATGGGCGGGACAGCGTGAGGGCCAGGTACAGAGCGATCGCGGTGGCGACGGCGGCCGAGGCGAGGCCGGCCACCAGATTCGTGTGATCGAGCCCCTCCCGCAGGCGGACCTCCTCGGCCGTCAGCAGCTGCCCGTCGGCCTGGCTCACGGTGACCGTCCCGACCCGGCGCCCGGAAGCCGTGATCGGTGCGCTGGCCGAGGCGCCCGGTTGAATGGCGCCGTTGGCCGGCAGTGATAACACGCTGCTGCCGGCGGTGTCGACCACCTTCACGGCGAGATCGTCGATCTCGGCGAGATGCCTGAGGGCCGTCACCGCGCTGGACGTCCACCCACCGTTGGCGTACAGAGTCCCTGCCACTGTGCCGTAATGGCGCGCCGAGTGCTGGAGGCGGCTCCGGGCGGCGACGGTGACGGGCGAGTTGAGGTTCAGGCTGGTGTAGACGGTGGCCATATCGGCGGCCAGGACGGCGACGCCCACGAAGGCGACCACGAGTCGCGCCCGCAGACTCCAGCGAAGGCGACGCTTCACAGCTTGGCGAACTTGTACCCGGTGCCCGTGACCGTCTGCACGTACCGGGGGTGCGCGGTGTTGGGCTCGATCTTCTTACGCAGGTTCTTCACGTGCACGTCGATCGTCCGTTCGTAGCCTTCGTAGTCGCTGCCCTGCACGCGATCGATGAGCTCATAGCGTGAGTAGACGCGGCCGGGGTAGCGGGCCAGTGTGACGAGCAGCTTGTATTCGTGCGGAGTCAGGTCAACAGTTCTGCCGTCGCGCGTGACCAGATGCTGCACCGTATCGATCCGCAGGCGGCCCGCGTCGAAACTGAGCGTATCCACGAGCGGCGTCTCAACCGCTCGCGTGCGCCGCAGCACGGCCCTCACGCGGGCCACGAGCTCTCGCGGGCTGAACGGTTTGACCAGGTAGTCGTCGGCCCCCGAGGCGAGGCCGGTGACGCGCTCGTCTTCGCTGGCTTTGGCGGTGAGCATCAGGATGGGAACGTCGGAGCGACCACGGATCTCGCGGCAGATCGTTTCGCCCGGGATGTCCGGAAGCATCAGGTCGAGGATGATCATGGCGGGCCGGTTGCGCTCGGCGAGCATCAGGCCGTGGGCGCCGCTCTCGGCGACCACGACACGGTAGCCGTCCTTCTCGAGGTAGGCCTTCACGACATCTCTTACTGAGGGCTCGTCGTCGATGACGACGATCGTCTTGTTGTCGTTCATGGACGTCCTCCGCGACAGGGTCCGCGGGCCGCCAGTGGCGCACGGGCCGGCGCCTCGATGACCGTGAGCACGGCGCCTCATCCCAACATACCCGCTGGTGGTGCGCACGGCGCTTCAGCGCTGCGGCACGACGCGCCGCGCGAGCCGAGAGGGCCGAGGTGATGCCTCGGCCCTCCGGCTCAATCGGCGACCGGCTTCTCCTCAGGTTTCGGCGGGGAGCGCAGTGCCGCGATCCAGAAGATGCGGTCGGCGACGGCCAGGCCAGTGCCCACGGCGATGTACAGCGTGGCCAGGAAGACGCGGCCCCACACGTAGTCAACGAGCGCCGACTGGCGCAGCATCATCCCACCGCCCATCATCACGAGGACGAACAGCCACGAAGTAGGCGCGAAGAAGCCGAAGAAGCAGGCGCGCCCGCGCTTCTCGATACGCGCCACGGCCCTGGTTGCGTAGCGGATAAGGATCAGGCACGCCTTGATGGAACCGATCACGATCGCGACGACGGCGATGGGAGCGATCCAGTAGCCGAAGTGGAAGTGTGGGCCAGGCGCCTCGACGAACAGGACACCGCGTACGAGCAGGAAGCCGACCGCGACGAGCCAGAGCACCGCCGCCGAAACCATCTGCAGGCGCACGCCGGCACGGGGGGTGAGAGTGTCCCACCAGGGGCGGGTAGCGTTGGTGATCGCCATGCGCTCGCTTTCGTTGGGCCGGTCGCCGTCGCGACCACACCCTGCATCGCGCACGACACCGCTTAATCGGATACCAGCTGGCGCGACGACTCCAGCCGTCATGAGCGGCGGCTTAGAATATGCGGGAGGCCGGCGTGCAGGGGAGCTGCGCGGCGTTCGGGGGTAAGAGCCGCTGGAGGAGGATCGATCTGACTTGAACTGCGCGCGCCGCTCACTCAGCCTGAGGTTGCGATGACGAGGCGTTTGCCGCATCTCGGCGACGAGGCTGTG
>CAWKEZ010000031.1:0-14777 GCA_963848545.1 uncultured Thermoleophilia bacterium | reverse complement strand
TGCTGGACACCTCGTTCAGTTCGTGTTGCTCGCCGTGCCGGGTTCGAACTGCAGATGGCGGGCGAGACGAAAAGCGAACTGCATGGTCCAGGGGGACGCGCATTGTGCGGAGTTGGTCGCTCAATTCGCCGTCCGGATTCTCGGCCAGGCCGGAGGTGTGGCACATCAACTGCCAGACGGTCGGCAGGCCGCGCCGGTGGATGTCGTGGTCATCTTGCCGTTGGGCAAGCGTTCGTCCACCCCCTGGCCGCGGAACTCCGGAAGGTAGTCTTCAATCGGACGCCGCCTCGAGTTCCCCTTCCTGACCAACATCATGGCGCCCACGCCGGTGAACTGCTTGGTCATGGACATGATCTGGAAGATCGAGTCCGCAGTCATGGGCAAGCCCCGGCTGAGGTAGGTCGTGCGCTAGGCGGTGAAGGAGGCGGCGTCGGCCGGGTCGAGACGCTGGTAGTCGGCCGAATCTGGTCGATCACAGGCATGCACGTCGGTCGGCGAGTACCAGCGGTGAGGGTTGCCGCCCGCCGGCACGTTCACGAGCTGGCCGACATTGAGCACGATGCGACCGCCGACGGGGTTCGCGGCCACGAGCTGGGTCGTCCAGGGGTCGTAGCCGATGCCGTCGACCACCACCGTCTGCCGCCGGCGATCGTGCGTGCGTCAGCCACGGTCGGCTCGTAGAAGTGCGGGTCGGTGTTCGGGGTCACCAATGATGCTCGTCACCGAAGCTTTTGGTGCCGCCGAGCTGTGCGGCGATCAAGCCCCAGAAGTTCTCGGCGGCCACGACACGAGGTGCCGCGCGACCTACGACGTCGGTGCCGCCGACCCCAGCCGGCGAGGAAGAAGGGCGAGCGCTATGGCGAGGCACGCCGTGAGCCAACCCTGCCTCGTGCGAGCCAGGCGCGAAGCCGCGCGTACCGCGACGCCCGGCGTCTCAGGCATCGTTGCGCCCCTGCTGGACGGCCGCGCAACTCGCGCAGATGCCGCTGAGCTGGATGACGTGGTCGTCGATGCGAAACCCGGTCTGCCGTGCCGCCGCGGCGACGAGCTCGTCGCAGCCGCAATCGTCCACTCGGAAGTCCTGCCGCACCGCGAGCAGACGATCGTGTGGGAATGCTTGCGGCCAGCGACGACGAAGGCCTCGCAGATGATTGAGCCCGTGGACGCGTTCTACTGCTCCTGCCTCCGAGAGGATCTCAAGGGTGCGGTAGACCGTTGTGAGGCCCACCCAGACGCCGTGGCCCGCAGCGTGTCGTGCAGCTGCTGAGCCGTAAATGAGCCCTTGGCGCCGACGATGGCCTCAACCACCAGCGCGCGCTGGCGCGTGTGGCGCAGGCCCGTCTACCAAGCAGCTCGCTGAACCGCGACGTGTCGCCCACCGGGACCTCCTTACGATAATGAAAACCATTTTCTATTATGTCCCGGCGACGTGAGAGCACAAACCTAGCGATTTGTGGGATCGCGGAGATCGAACTTCCCGAGAGGAAGTCCGGGGCCATCATCGAACCTCCTCGCGCGTCGGTCGAGACCCGGTCGGTCCGGTCTGCTCGACGCGCTTTTCAGCCATGGTACCGCCCGATCAAGCAGAGCTCGATGGCCTTGTTCTTGACGGGTAGCCATATCGGGGCGGCCGGGAACCACGGCGACGCCAAGCTCGCTCAAGCATCACGCCGCCAGAGGAGCAGCGCGGGCCGTGGCGTCAGCGGAAGCCGGCACGCACCTCGTCCTGGATTGCCGACCGCGCCTTGCGGGCACGCAAGTGGCGGCCGCCGTCATGAGCACGATCCACCGAGCGAGGACTTCGAGCTGCACCTGCCCGACGATCTGCACGTCGAACACTGCTACCGTCACCCCGAGCGCGAGACCGGCGTGCGCTGCGCGAACTGCGGACGCCCGATCTGCCACGAGTGCATGATCCCGGCGGCGGTCGGCTTTCGCTGCCCGGACTGCATGGCCGAGCAGCGGCGCGGCCCTGGGCGCCCCCCCGTCGTGACCCGGCAGCAGACCCGCAGCCGCTGGCAGCGCGGCGGCCTCATCGGGGCCGGCTCCGGCTGGTCGGTGACCAAGGTGCTGGTCGCCGTCAACGTCGTCGTCTTCCTCGTTGAGCTCACCACCGGTGCCGGGAGCCCGTCCTTGTTCGGCGCCGGCAGCGCCGCGGCGCTGCAGCGCATGGGCTCGCTCGCGCCCGCCGACGTGCTCGTCGCCCACCAGTACTGGCGCATGGTCACGGTCATGTTCCTGCACTTCGACCTCGTGCACATCGCCTTCAACATGGGCGCTGTGGATCATCGGCCGCTACGTCAAGGCCGTCCTCGGTCACCTCAAGTTCCTCGTGCTCTACTTCATCTCCGGGCTTGCCGGCTCGGTGCTGATCGTCTACGCGGCGCCGCCCTTCACCCTGACCGTCGGCGCCTCCGGGGCGATCTTCGGCGTCTTCGGCGCGCTCGCCATCTACGCCTTCATCAACCGTAACCGCGACTTTGCCTCGCGCGCCCTGCTCGGCCAGATCATCTTCCTGCTGGTGCTCAACCTGGCGATCACCTTTGGCGTCGGCGGCATCTCGTGGGAGGGCCACATCGGCGGCCTTCTCGGCGGCACGGCGCTCATGGGCGGCTACCTGCGCTTCGGCCGCAAGAGCCCGGGCGGGCGCTTCACGAGCAGCGACCTCGCCCTCAGCGCGGCGGCGCTCGTGCTGATCGTCGCCCTCACCTACTGGCGCGTGCAGACCTACAGCGTCGCCGCGCTGGTCCCCTGAGTTGAGAGCGGCGCCACTTGAGCCCCGCGGAGTTCGAAGAGAAGATGAGGCAGGGTCACGAGCTGACCCGGCTGCCCGGTGGGAAGGTGTCAACGGGAACAGGGCAAGCCCAAGCCCAAGGCGTTCGCCCAAGCAGGCTCGAACCACTCAAGTCGTGGTGGCTCGTCCTGGTCAGTATCTCGCCGAGGAGGTCGAGGTGGACAAGCCACTCGCAGGCCGCGTAGCGATCATCACCGGCGGCGGGCGCGGTCTCGGTCGCGCCATGGTACTGGGGCTTGCGGAGGCCGGAGCCTCGGTCGTAGCCACCGCCGCCCGTGAACTTACCGAGATCGAGGCAGTGGCGCGGGAGGCCCGGCAGACAGACGGCCGGGAGCCCGTGCTGTCCCTGCTTGCCGACGTGACCGACGAGGGCGACTGCCAGCGTGTCGTGGAGACCGCCCTTCAGCGCTTCGGACGGCTCGACATCCTGGTCAACAACGCCGGTCGCGGCATGAAGTACGTCAGCGAGGACTTCATGGCCAGGCCCACGAACTTCTGGACGATCGACCCTCACGTCTGGCGCCTCGTGATCGAGACGAACGTCAACGGCTCCTTCCTCATGGCCTGCGCCGCGGTGCCGGCGATGCTCGCAGCCGGCTGGGGGCGTATCGTCAATATCTCGATGAACCACCTGACAATGCAGCGTCGCGGCTTCTCGCCCTACGGCCCGTCGAAGGCAGCGCTTGAGTCGGAGACGATCATCTGGGCGCAAGAGCTCGCCGGGACGGGCGTCACCGTAAACGCTCTGCTGCCCGGCGGCGCGACCCGCACCGGCATGATCCCCGACAACGCGCCTGCCGAGGTCCGCGCCTCGCTGCTCGACCCGCAGGTCATCGTGCCACCCCTCGTCTGGCTAGCCTCGCCGGCCTCAGACGACCTGAACGGCCACCGCTTTGTGGCCACACGCTGGCCGACCGGGGTAGGCGACCGGGCGGCGGCCGAGGCAGCCATGGACGACGCCGGCTGGCCGATCCTGTAGGCGACCACCGCAAATGAAGGGAGCGACATGGAGTTCGAGCAGGCTCTGCGCGACCGGCGCAGCATCCGTGCCTTCAAGTCCGACCCCGTCCCTGAGGAGCTCATCCGCCAGATCCTCGAGGCGGCCCGCTGGTCGCCATCCTGGGCCAACACGCAGGCGTGGCACGTCTTCGTGGCGGGCGCTGAGACCCTCGCCAGGCTGAGGACGGCTGCCCTGACGCCGGTGGCAGGCGAGGCCCCCGCCGGCCCCGATTTTCGCATGCCGCGCCAGTGGCCGCCGCAGCTTGCGGCGCGCACCAAGGAGCTTCTCGACCTCCGTAACGCCTTGGCCGCGACCGGCAGCGGAGCTGCGCTTGCGCCTGCGGACTTCTACGGCGCCCCCCGCGTGCTCTACTTCACCACCGACCGCACGGTCGAAAGCGACTACCTGCTCTTCGACAGCGGTCTGCTGGTGCAGTCGGTCTGTCTGGCCGCCCACGACCGGGGCCTCGGCACCTGCATCATGGCGATGGCGGTGCGCGACCCTGACACGCTGCGCGCCGTCCTGCCCGGCGCCGCCGACCAGCGCTTCGTGATCGCCGTCGCGCTCGGCTATCCTGACGGGCAGGCGCCGATCAACCGCTTCGAGCGCCGGCGGGCGCAGCTCGAGGAGTTCGTGACCTGGCTGAGGTAGGAGCGCCGCGGGAGAAGCCGGCGGAGGCCCGAACATATGGAGCAGGAAGACTCTCACTTCACCGCGGAGCGGCAGACTTCCCTGCCGTGCAGGCCCTCAGACGACACCACATGGAGTACTCTGGCCCTGCACCGCGACTGCCTCACGCGACCGAGAGCCGCACCCATCCATCACGAGGAGGCCACCATGCCGCACCGCCAGTGCTCAACGCGCCACCATCGGCGAGACGCTCGCGGGCGCCTCTGCGGGCCGCTCACCTTGACGTTCATCCTCCTCGGGCTGGCCCTGGCCCTGCCGGCCGCGGCCGCGGCCTCGGCCGCCACTCTCTACGGCGTCGCCTTTGCCAACTCGAGCCACGGCTGGGCGGTGGGCGCCGGCGGCACCATCCGCGCCACCACGAACGGCGGCGCCACCTGGAAGAAGCAGAACTCGGGCACGCCGCACGCCCTCGGCGGCATCGCCTGCGCCAGCGTCAGCCACTGCTGGGCGGTGGGCAACTACGGCGTCATCCTCGCCACTACGAACGGCGGCGCCACCTGGAGCCGGCAGACCTCGGGGACGAAGGCCGACCTCTCCGGCGTCGCCTTCGCCGGCGCCAGTGACGGCTGGGCGGTGGGCACCGGCGGCACGATCCTCGCCACCACGAACGGTGGCGCCACCTGGAGCCGAGAGACGTCCGGCACGACCCAGTGGCTCTCCGCCGTCGCCTTCGCCGGCGCCAGTGACGGCTGGGCGGTGGGGGGCAGCGGCGGCGTCATCCTCGCCACCACCAACGGCGGCGCCACCTGGAGCCCGCAGCGCTCGGGCACGCGGGGCAGCTTCGCCAGTGTCGCCTTCGCCAATGCCACGCACGGCTGGGCGGTGGGCCTATTCGGTATCCTGCTCGCCACCACGAACGGCGGCGCTACCTGGAAGGCCCAGCAGCCCGGGCACGACCGCCGACCTCTTCGGCGTCGCCTTCGCCAACGCCACGCACGGCTGGGCTGTGGGCTACAGTCGCGGCAGTGGCCTGATCCTCCACACCACAAACGGCGGCGCCACCTGGAAGAAGCAAAACGTGGGTACGACGCACACCCTTATCGCCGTCGCCTCCGTCAGCGCCAGCCACTGCTGGGCGGTGGGCGTCGACGGCGTCATCCGCACCACCACAAACGGCGGCGCCACCTGGAAACACTAGCCTTTGAGGGCGAATGAGGTCGAGGTTACGAAGATCATAGCCCCTATCTTAAGCACGGCCGCATGACTGCACGTCCCGAACCTCGCGCTGGACCCGAGGTCGTGCTGCGGATAGTCCGGAGGAGCCCGCGCAGGCCATTCGCGGCACGAGGCGCTGCGGCGGCCAGACGGGGACGCGGTCGGTGACGAAGGTCTGAGGCCCCGTCGCCCAAGACCAGGACGGGAACTCAAGGGAGCAAGTGCACTCCGCCGCTCTCTGACGGCTGACGCCGCATCGCTTGGCGCAGATCGTTCTTGGTCGCCTGGACCAGGCGCGCCGCCCAGAGGGGCGGTCGCGCCTTGGCCTCGTCCACCGCTTCGCGCGACGCCGTAGCGGCGGTAAGTATCTCGTCGAGCGCCCGCATGCTGTCGGCGACGACGGCACCGATAACCTCCTCGGCCGTGACCCCGGCGCCGCTCGCGATCCCAGCAATCGAGCGGCCGCCCGCGAACTGACGACGCAACTCGCCGACGTCGATGCCGATCGCCTCGGCGGCGACCGCAACCTCGCGCGCTCTGAGGCCGCGCAGCAGGAGGCGCACCGGGTCGGGCGCGCCCCGCCCCCTCGGGGATGGCCGCGACCGCGAAGCAGGAGGAGGAAGGCGATGCGCAGGGCGCCAAGTGTGCAGAGTAGCGCTCCGACAAGCAGGTGCCCCCGCGCGAGGAGCACGCAGCCGAGCGCGAGGACGAGGGCGACGATCAGCCAGCGCAGGATGAGCAGGGAGCCGCCGCGCCGGTTCACCGTCGCCGTCCTCGGCTCAGTCTGGTCTCGCCACTCTCCATCATTGACCTCTTATCCCTGTCGGCAGATCGCGGTCGTGCTTGAGCGCACGGCGTCTACTGCTCCGGGCGATCGGCGGTAGCTCGCTGCGCATGCCTCAGGCACGAGCAGGAATCGCGTCTGAAAGAGGCCGCTCTGCCTCCTCGCCCAGTCCAATCGTATGGCGCTCTCGGAAGCGCAGACGGCAGGTCCACCACATCGAGAGCGAGTGGACGGGTCGCGCGCCTGTGGCGCATTCTGGCCTGTTTGCGGCCGTTCTCGCCAAACTCACGGTCTGCGGAGCGGCCCGGGTACCCTGAGGGCAGGTGGCGTATTGCCCTGCCCCCGATCTGTGTCTCGGTTCTGCGCGCTCACCGCGCCGCCCAGGACAAAGAGCGCCTCGGGCATGCCAGTATCGGCATTACGATGGACCTCTACAGCTACGTGACGGCTGGCTTACAGGAAGATGCCGCCGAGCGCTGGAACGAGGCCATGACGACCGCGCTGGCGGGCCCAGAGAAGGCGACGTCGCCGGGATCGGAGCCCAAACGGCGCCCAAATGCGTCGGGGGAGGCCTGAGATCGTGTCAGAGCGAGGAAAAGCTGCTGCAGATCGCTGGTGCGCACGGCAGGACTCGAACCTGCGGCCTTCGGTTCCGTAGACCGACGCTCTGATCCAACTGAGCTACGTGCGCAACGGGAGCAGAGTATACCCGAAAACGGCGGGCGAGGAGAAGCGCCCTGGCGTCGCCGGCAGGGCGGCTTCGTGTGCGGGGAGCGGCGCGGAGGGGCCGCTGGCCCGCTAGGCCGAAAGGGCTGGCGGAGAAGCCGGGATTCGAACCCGGGAAGGAGCTTAACACCCTTAACCGCTTAGCAGGCGGTTGCCTTCAGCCACTCGGCCACTTCTCCGCGCCTGGAACGGTGCCTTGCGGGCGCCGGTGACACAGTGTACCGCAACTGCGCCAGCGCCGGAACCGGGGTGGGCGCGCCAGCAGTCGCGCCGCCTCACACCCGTGGCAACGGCCCCGCGCCGGCGACTCAGCCCTCACACCGGCGGCCTCACGCTCACGCCGGTGCGGCGATCTCCTGCAGCGGGTGACGTACCACCGTCTTCAGCCGTTCGGGCGCCGTGCGCCGCGGGTCGCCGAGGTAGATCTCGTGGTGGTGGCCGCGGAGCTCATAACCCTGCTCGGCGACGAAGTCTGTCCACCACAGCCCTTCGAGCGGCGCCACCTTGAAATCGCGCTCGGGCGCCGCCTTCTTGAGGCTGAACTTGAGGGTGTATGCCGTGGAGTAGAGCGCCCCCAGGGCCGCTTCGTACTCGGCCGAGCCGTCGGGGTCGCCGCGACCGTCGAGCATGAGGAAGTTCATCTCCGGTACGTCGACGATGGCGGGGTGCTTGGCCGACGGCAAATAGAGGGCCTTCAGCTCTTTCACGAGGTCGATGGGGCTCATCGTGCCATGCTCCTTTCACGACTCAGACGACCGCCGTCACGCGCCCCCGGCGCCGGCAGCCGGTAGCTGCCGGGAGCCTACTCTCGCAGCGCGCAGAGAAGAGCGTTGCATGGCGGCGAGAAGGGCGTTGCCCGAACCGGAACACGGCGCCGGCGCGTTTGCCGGGGTAAGATGGTCTTCAGCAAACACGGAGGAGGGATCCCATGAAGAAGTTCGCCTTCTTGGCACTGCTCGTCCTCGCCGGCGCCGGGGCTTTCTTCGCCTGGAGGATGATGAAGGGCGACGCGTCATGGTGCGGCTGGGGCGGAGACAAGACAGATCCATGGAGCAGCTACACGCCGCCAGCCGACGAGGGCGGCGCCACCGTCTAGTCCGCCTCGCGGCGCTGAGGTGCGAACGGCGCGAGGGGCGCGGGGCCTTTCAGGCCCGGCGCCCCTCGCCGTCTGCGCACCCCCGCGTGTGCTCAGATGCGCAGGTAGGAGTCCGCGTAGATCACCTTGTTCTGCAGCATGCGGTAGGTCTTGTACAGGTCTACCTGCTGCGGGTCGTTCTCGTCGACGAGGCCGGCGTCGAGTTCCTCCATGGCCGCGCTGGCGTCGTGGAGGGCCACCACGAGCTTGCCCAGCGGGGTGGCCTCGTCGCGCTGCTCCACGATGCGGATGAACTCGTTCTGCGCCGCGTCCAGAGGATCGGCGATGGCGCTGTCGAGCCCGGCGCCCATGAGCATGACCAGCATGGTGCGGTTGATCAGCGGGCGCGCCTCGGGCGGGCAGCCGTTGGAGATGTTGGAGAGGCCTACCACCGTGGTGGGCGCCGGGTCGGCCATCATCTTGAACATGCGGATGGCCTCTACCGTCTCGCCGGCTACGTCCTGGTTGCAGGTGACCGTGAGCACCAGGGGGTCGAGGTAAACGTTCTCGATGGGCAGGCCCGCCGTCTCGGCCGCCGGCAGTAGCGCCTCCATGGCGATCGCGGCGCGGCCGTCGGCCGTGGTGGGGATGCCGTCGACGCCCATGGTGAGGGCGATAACGCGCGCGCCGTACTTGGCCGCCAGGCCCATCACGCTGTCAAGGCGCTCGGGGTCGGCCGAGGCCGAGTTGAGCATGGCCGGCTGCTTGCAGACCTGCAGCCCGGCCTCCATGGCCGCGAAGTTCGTGGTGTCGAGGCTGAGCGGCACATCGACCACGTCTTGCACGGCCTGCACGATCCAGGGCATCACCTCGTGGCCGAGCTTCTTCTGGGGCCCGATGTTGAGGTCGAGGATGCCGGCGCCGGCCTCTACCTGGCGCCGCGCGAGCTCCTGTATGACGCGCGCGTCGCGAGACTCGATCGCCTCTTTTACCGGCGGCGCGATGATGTGTATGTTCTCACCGATGATGAGCACCCGTGGCCTCCTTTGCCTGGGTCTGTGACTGCAGAACGGCCGCGACGACATCCCCGAGAGACTGTGCTAGGGGTCCGTCGGCGGGGAGATCTATCAGGGGCCGGCCGCTGGCGTCGAAGGCGGCCACCTGGGGGTCTTCGGGGAGCACAGCCAGCAGGTCGAGGTCGAGATCGACGATGGCGCGCCGCAGCTCGGGCGAGAGCCCGCCGGCGGCCCGGTTGACGACGAGGTAGTGCTTGCCCACTTTGGTGTTTAGCTCGGCAAGAAGGGCGGCGATGCGTCCCGCCGTGGTGATGCCCCGCACGGTAGCGTCGCTCACGATGAGCAGCAGGTCGACGTCGCGGGTGGTGCGCCGCGAGAGGTGCTCCAAGCCGGCCTCGTTGTCGATGACCACCCAGGGGTAGCTGCCGGCGATCGTGTCGACGATCGCCCGCAGCATGTTGTTGGCGGCGCAGTAGCAGCCGGGGCCTTCCGGGCGGCCCATGGCGAGGAGATCGACGCCTACGCCCTCGACCACGCTGGAGTTGATCTCGTAGTCGAGCACGTCGCGCTTGGCGATGCCGGCCTCGAGCAGGTTGGCGCGCGCCTTCTCGCTGGTCTCCTCGCGCACATCGCCCACGGTGCGCTCCAGCGGCAGCCCGAGGACGGTGTTGAGGTTGCTCGCCGGGTCGGCGTCGATCGCCAGGATAGGGCCGGCCTTGTCTTCCACCAAGCGGCGGATGAGCAGCCCGGCGATGGTGGTCTTACCGGTGCCACCCTTGCCGGCGACGGCGATGGTGGTGGTCATGCAATCAGCCTCCGTTTGCGGTTGCCGCGCGGCGCGCGGCCGCGCCTTCGCGGCGGGCCAGCGCATCGCGTACGCTGGGGAATTGGTCGAGGTCGGTGTGCGGCAGAAAGAGGGACGACGTGTAGGCGTCCATGAACGTGTTGTCGGCGCTCAGCTCGAGGTACGTCATCTTGGCGGCCACGTCGAGCACGCTCTGCCGCAGGTCGACGCAGAGAAGGGCCGCGTAGGCGCCCGTGGCGCTGGTGTTGCCGAGGAAGTGGAACCGCTCGACCGGCTGGTCGGGCAGCAAGCCTATACGGATAGCCTTGTCCACGTTGATGTACTGGCCGAAGGCGCCCCCGATGAGGATCTGCTCCACGTCGGCGAGATCGATGCCCACGCTCTGGCAGAGCACTTCGAAGCCGGCGAAGATGGCCGCCTTGGCGCGGATGAGCCCGGTGATGTCTGACTCGGTGAGGACGATGTCGTGCTCGGCGCCGGCGTCGCGCGCCCAGCAGACGACGTACTCGGCCACGCCGCCCCGCACCCGCACCCGGCGGCTGGGGGCCTCGCGGTCGATGTGCCCCGACTTATCGACCAGGCCGGTGAAGAAGAGTTCGCCGAGGAGGTCGATGAGGCCGCTGCCACAGATGCCCACGGCCGGGGCGTCGTCGACGGTGCGAAACGTGGGCTCCAGGGTGGTGTCGTCGATGAACACATCTTCGATGGCGCCGGCCGCGGCGCGCATGCCTTGACCTACACCGCCGCCCTCGAAGGCGGGGCCGGCGGAGCAGGCGCAGGCGAGCAGCCAGTCCCGGTTGCCCAGAACCATCTCGCCGTTGGTGCCGATGTCGATGAACAGCGTGAGCTTGTCGGCCAGGTACATGCCCGACGAGATCACGCCGGCGGTGATATCGCCGCCCACGTAGCTGCCCACCGAGGGCATCACGTGCACGCGCGCCAGCATGTTGGCGCGCAGGCCCAGCTCGTTGGCCAGCAGCGCAGGCGCCGCCGAGATGGTGGGGATGTAGGGTTCCTCGCGCAGAAAGCGCGGGTCCAGGCCGAGCAGCAGGTGCGTCATGGTGGTGTTGCCGGCCACCGTAACCTCCTGGATGTCGTAGAGCTCAACGCGGTTGCGCTGCTCGAGCTCGTCGAGAAGCTCATTTATGGTCTCCACGGCGAGATGCTGCAGGCGCGCGAGGCCACCCTTGCGCTTGGCATAGATGATGCGGCTGATCACGTCGTCACCGCAGGCGATCTGCTTGTTGTAGGCGCTCGCCGTGTCGACCACTCGCCCGCTGGCGAAATCGACCAGGTAGGCCACTATCGAGGTGGTGCCCAGGTCGACGGCGAGACCCATGGCATGCTGCCCGAAGGCGCTCGGGTAGATGCGGATGAGACGCGGTGGCAGGTACCTGTCGTGCACCCAGTCGCGCATCTCCAGGGCCACGCTGACCTTCCAGTTGGCCATGCGCAGGTCGCGCCCTAGACGGCGCAGCATGGGCAGCTCGGCGCGCACCTCTTTGAGGCCGTGCTGCTGGCTGAGCGCCCGGCGCAGGCGGTCGAAGTCGCTCGTGTTGTCGGCCAGCGAGGGCGGATCGACGCTCACGTCGAAGGTGCGCACCGCCGGGTTCTGGCGCCAGTCGCAGCTCAGCGGTAGCGACTCGGGCTGGGCGACAGCATGGCCGTGGGGCCGCACCTTCTCACGGCGCCGCGGGGGCACGTCGATCTCGGCCGGCCCGGCGACGAACGACTGGCAGGCAACGGCCCACCCCTCGAGGATCTCGGCGGTCTCCAGGCCGGCGTTGCTGCGGCCGGTCCACGTTGCCGCTGACGACTCGCACGCGGCAGCGGCCGCAGCGGCCCTGCCCGGCGCAGGGCGCCGCCAGATCGAGCTCGCACAGGATGGCGGCGTCGAGCAGGCTGGTGCCCGCCGGCACCTCGATGCTCTCCCCAGAGGGAGAGAAGGTCACCTTGGCCAGCGTGGTGCCGGCCGTTGCTGTGGAAGCCTCGCTCATGCGCGTGGTCAGGCGCTCCAGACGTTCTTGAGGTAGTTGGGGATGTCGACCGCGTCGTGCGGGCCGACCATGATCTGCCAGCCCGGCAGCTCCTCCTCGGTCTCGCCCGAGAGGCCCGCCACATGGCCGGGGATCACAAGCTTCTTGTGGGCGAGCCTGTCGCCGATGCCGGAATCTTTGACGGTCTTGGCAATCTTCTCGGCGTCGAACTTGCCGGCCGCCCAGCCGGTGAGCACCGACTGGCCGTCGCTGTCTGCCACCAGCAGCCACGCCGGGATGCCGGCGCCTTCGACCTCGCCCGAGACCGAGAAGTAGGTGAGTGAGAAGTTCGTGGTGATGAGCAGCGGGCTGTCGGGGCCGGCGTTGCCGATCTCGTAGAGCTTGGGCTCCACCTGGATGGGCTTCTGCGGGTCGGTGTAGATGTTCTGCCGCAGGGTGACCAGCGCGTATAGCGCGGCGGGCTCCAAGTGGTCGATGACCACGATCCCGGCGTACTTGTCGATCGCCTGCGTGGCACGCACCAGCTCGCTCTGCCACGTGGCGCCGCCGGCGTCGGCGAAGATGGGGTAGCCCAGCGACCGGGCGCCCTTCTTGAGGGCCAGTCGGCGAAGCTGGGTGAACGCGGCCAGGTCGTCGGCGAGGCTGGTTGTGCCGGGGTCGAGGACGATGTCTTCGAGCCCGACCCCGCGCACGTTGTCGGAGAGCTCGGCCAGGCCGACTACGTCGCCGGCCGCGACCCGCAGGACGAGCGGGCAGCCATGCTCTTTGGCCACCTCGGCCATGGCCTGCCAGTTGCCGGCAGTGGCGGCGTGGACGAGCGGCTTGTCGGCGGCGGCACCGGCGGCCAGGGCCGCCTCGACCGCCATCGGGTCGTCGCACATGAGCACCAGCGGCAGGCCCGGAGCGGCCGCGCGGGCCGCGGCGACAGCCGCGGCGTACACGGCCACATCGCCGCCGGCGTGCTCGACGGCCAGGCCGTCGAGGCGCAGCTTGATGCCGACCCGATCGATCTCGTAGGCGGCCGCACACTCGGCCTTGCCGGCCAGCTCGGGGTCGTCGCTACGTACGCGCGCCACGATGCCGGGCTCGTGGTAGAAGGTCTTCTCGTGGCGGAACAGCACCACTTCGTTGCCCACTTCAAAGCGGCGCTCGCCGGCGCCGACTCCCACCAGGCGGATAGGCGGCGCGGACGCGGCGGCGAGCGCCGCCCGCGCCTCGTCGCTCACGTAGGGGCAGGCGTCGAGCTCGGCGCCCTTCTGGGCCAGCTTCATGGCGAAGGCCAGGCAGGTGGGAAAGCCGCACTCCTTGCAATTGGTCTTGGGGAGGAGCTTGTAGATCTCGAGTCCGGTGAGGGCCACGGCTCAGGCTCCTTTCATGAGGTCGTCGAGGGCTTCGCGCAGCGTCGCCAGTGTGGCGGGGTGGCGCAGCACCAGCACGTCGGCGCCGGCATGCAGCAGAGTCGTCGCGGTGGTGACCTCCCAGGCCACCCCACGCTCGGTCAGGCCGCCCCAGGCGTCTGGCACGCCGCTCGCGGCGCGGCTCTCCTTCTGGCGCCAGGCCTCCTCGCCCGGCATGCACACCATGGGCTGCTGGGTCATCGTGTCGCCCATGAGCGCGGCCAGGCGCAGGCGCTCCATAACCGAGTAGGTGTACTCGAGGCCGTAGCCCAGGGCACCGGTGTTGGGGTCCATCAGCACACGTTCGAGCGGCAGGCCCATGTCGCTGATCAGGATGTTGAGCTGCTTGGCCAGGTTCACGTCGATCGGCGTCTGGGCGATAACCACGTGCCCGTTGCCGAGCGCGGCGGCGACGATGGTGCGGTAGTTCTTCTCCTCGCAGAGGCCCAGCGCGAGCTGCTCGCCCTTGGCACTGTCGGCCACGGCCACCAGCACTTCGTTGTCTTTGTCGGCGGTCCCGGGGCCGTAGACGAGCAAGGGCACACCCACGGCGGCCAGCACGTGATCGACGGTAGCCACGGCGTCGGCGGCGCTGCGGTCGCCGAAGTCTGGGTGGCAGCCGCGCAGCTTGAGGGCGATGAGGTCGGCGCCCAGCTCAACGGCCCGTGCCGCCCATGCGGCCGGGTCGTCGAGCGCGTCGCCCCACGTGGAGACCAGCTCCGGCGACCAGTCGTCGGGCCGCACGTCGACGACCTCGATGGCGAGTGCCGGTCGGTGGGGGGCCTGGCCCTCGAAGGCCAGGAAGGGGAGGCTGGTCGCGCCGCCCACGGTCACCGTGGCGGTGCGGGTGCCGGTACCGTACGCGCTGCCCAGCGTGACCTCGCGCACCGCGCCGGGGTACTTCTCAACGGGGATCTCCACAGCGGTCATCGGCATGCTCCAGGTAGTCGTGGATTCAGAAGAGAGGATCCATGGTCAGGGCAGGATGTTGCTTCTCTTCGAGGAAGGCGAGAAGCTCTTCGACGGTGGTGGCAACGGTCTCGTCGCAGATGCGCTCGAGCAGGTCGGGCACACCCTCGCGCTGGCAAACCTCCTCGAGGGCGGGCCGCATGGTCTCGCGCAGGTTCGAGCTCATCCAGACGATGCGCTTCATGCCGCCGTCGGCCGGGATGAACTTCTTGCTCGTCAGGTAGAACTTGCCCATGCCCATCATGCCGGGCGTCTGCATGCCGCCGCCGGCCGTGCCGGCCAGCGTGCTGAAGGTCATGCCGCAGGGCGTCATGCTGGGGTCTTCGCGGCTCACGATCATGAAGCCGTTGGCCTCGGGCACCAGCACCA
>CAWKEZ010000030.1:0-5584 GCA_963848545.1 uncultured Thermoleophilia bacterium | reverse complement strand
CCAGCCCCATCCCCGGCAACGAGGTGAGCGTCATGAGCACGGTGAACCGCTTGCTCAAGGTGGGCGCCACCGTCATCTACGGCCGTGAGAGCGGTGTACACGTGTCTGGCCACGCCGCTCAGGAAGACATGCGCATGATGCTGAACCTGCTGCGACCACGCTTCTTCGTGCCGGTGCACGGCGAGTACCGCCATCTCCACCTGCACGCCGAGCTGGCGCGTCAGTCGGGTGTCGCCGAGGAAGACATCTTCATCCTCGAGAACGGCGACGTTCTCGAGATCGACGGCGAGAACGCCGAGATCGTCGATCGCGTGCCCACCGGGATGGTGTTCGTCGACGGTTTCGAGCTCGGTGACGCGGACGGCCTGGTGCTGCGCGATCGTCAGCAACTTGCCGGCGACGGCATCCTCATTGCCGTGGTCACGGTGGACTCTCAGAACGGCGACACACTGGCTCCGCCAGAGCTCGTGGCGCGCGGCTTTCTGCACGACGACGAGCGCCTCAGAGACGTTCTCGACGAGTGCGCCGAGGCGCTCGACGTGCTCATGGAGGAGCTTGGCACCGTGCACGTCACCGGGCAACGGCTGATCAAGGAAGACATCAAGGAGCGCCTCGCCGAGCTCGTGTACGCACGCACCAAGAGGCGACCGCTCATCATGCCGGTGGTGGTCGAGGTCTAGGCCGGGCCACGCGGCGCGGTCGTTGCGCCGCGGTCGTTGCGCCGCGCCCGCCGCCCAGGGATTCAGCGTCCCGCGTCGAAGAAGGCAGCCACGATGGCGACTGCACGCCCCAAGCAGGCACGACGGCGTACGGGCGCCGCGACGCGAATGCGACCGCGCGCCGCCCGTGCGACTCCTCCAGCCCGCGCCGCAAACGCTCGTCACCGCCACGAGCTGGCGGCGATCGCGTGCGTAGCGCTGGCCGTGTTCCTCGTCTTCGTCGTCTACCTGGGATGGGACGGCGGCTCGCTGGGGCGCTGGCTCGGCCTCGGCACGCGCTGGCTTGTGGGCCTGCTCGCCTACGCGTTGCCGCCGCTGCTCTGCTACGTGGCCTACCTGCTTGTGGTGCGCGACGACCGGCGTCCTCGACGCGGGCTGAGTTGGGGTATCTGGCTCATCGTGGTCGCCTTCTTGTTGGCCGCCGCGGCCGACTCGTTTGGCCTGTTCGCCGGGCCGCGGCCCAGCCTCGAGTTTCGCGACGCCTACATGAGCGTGCACGGGGGGGTGGTTGGCGAGGCCCTGTGGACTCTGCTGCACGGCGTGATCGCCCGTGTGGGCGTGGACGTGCTGGTGGTGGCCCTCCTGATCGCCGGTGTCCTGCTGGCGACGGGTTCGTCGCTGCGCCAGTGGGCCGATCATTCCCGTAAGGGCGCCGCCGCCGCCGGGAAGGCGGCGCGCACCCGTGCCGAAGCGCTCAGCGCACGACGCCGCGAGGCGGCGGCCACGCGACTTCCCGACTTCGACGAGCAGGCACGCACGCGGATAGCGGCAGACGAGCTCCGCACGGCGGTGCTGCCGGCAGACAGGTACGGTCCTGCGGTGAGCACGCACACGCCGCAGCTCATCGATGGCGAGCTCAGCGCGCCCGAGATTTTCGCGGCGCCCTCGCCCGCCACCGCGGTGCCGGCGAGAGCGCCGCTCGAGCACGACCGGCCGCTACCGTCTCTGGAGGGCGACGAGGGCGAGCAGCTCTCGCTAGCCCAGGCGGCGAGGGAGGGTGCCGCCGGCGCAGCGGCGGCTCTTGCTTTTGAGGAGGCCGAGAAGCGCGCCTGGGTGCTGCCCGAGGCGACCTTGCTGCAGCGCCTCGGTGAAGGCAAGGGAGAGACCCCCGAGACCATCCGCGCTGTGTCGCAGCGTCTCGTGGAGACCCTCGCCAGCTTCGGCATCCAGGCCACTATCATCGGCACGGTGTCTGGCCCGCGAGTGACCCGCTACGAGCTACAGCTCGCCCCGGGGATCAAGGTGAGCCGTGTCTCGGGTCTCAAGGATGACCTCGCCTACGCCCTGGCCGCCACCGACGTGCGCGTGCAGGCGCCCATCCCCGGCAAGACGGCCGTTGGCGTGGAGGTGCCCAACGTGCAGGCGAACTACGTCTCGCTGGGCGACATCCACGGGCTCTTCCCGGCGCACGCCTCGCCGATGGCCTTCTGGCTCGGCAAGGATGTGACCGGCAAGGCCGTCCTCGCCGATCTCGTCAGGATGGTCCACCTGCTGATCGCCGGTACCACGGGGTCGGGCAAGAGTGGCTGCTTGAACGCCCTCATCAGCTCCATCTTGCTGCGCGCCACGCCAGACCAGGTGCGCATGATCATGATCAGACCCCAAGAAGGTAGAGCTCTCCAACTTCGACGGTATCCCGCACCTGCTGGCGCCGGTAGTGACCAATATGAAGCAGGCCACCTACGTGCTCGACAACATCTGCCGCGAGATGGATCGCCGCTACGATGTGCTCTCGCGCAACGGCTGCCAAGACATTCGCGCCCTCAACAAGAAGCTCATCAGATCCGGCGAAGAGCCTATGCCGTACATCATGGTGATCGTCGACGAGCTGGCCGACCTGATGATGCAGGCGCCTTCGGAGGTGGAAGACAGCATCATCCGCCTCGGTCAGTTGGGCCGCAGCTCCGGGGTGCACGTGGTGGTGGCTACGCAGCGTCCGTCCGTGGACGTGGTCACGGGCATGATCAAGACCAATATTCCCTCACGCATCGCCTTCGCCGTGTCGTCGCAGACCGACTCGCGCATCATCCTCGACCAGGGCGGCGCCGAGAGCCTGCTCGGCATGGGCGACATGCTGTTCAGCCCCATGGGCAGCAGTCGGCTGCTGCGCGTGCAGGGGGCTCTCATCACAGCTCAGGAGATGAGACTGCTCACCGACCACTGGCGGCGCCAGGCGAAGCCCGAGTTTCGCGAGGACCTGCTCGAGAACCCGGCGGGCGCCGAGGCTGCCCAGCACCAGGGTGCGGCGGGCGGCGACGAGCTGCTCGAAGAGGCGATCAAGACAGTGGTGGGCACCGGCGCTGCCTCGGTGGCGTTGCTGCAACGCCGTCTGCGTGTGGGCTACGCGCGAGCGGGCCGGCTCATCGACATCATGGAAGAGATGGGCATTATCTCGGGCTACGACGGTAGCAAGGCCCGCGCGGTGCTCATCAGCGTGGAGGCGCTGCCAGCCACCCTGGCGCGGCTCACCGGCGACGCGCCGCCCGAGGAGCCCGGAGAGGCGCCGGCGGCGGACCTCGACCTGGAGTGACCCCCTCCGCCGGCCGGCGCCAGACGGCGCCGGGTGACGGCGGGTCGGCGCCGCTGTGACCGCTGCTCATCTCCCGGCCCGGCCGCCGGGTGCCGACCACGACGATTTGTCTTCACCGAGCCCGCTCACTAGACTGTACGATCGGGTGGCCGCCCGCCGGAGCCGGATTCCCGCGACCGAGGAGAACCTCATCCACCGTGTTTGAGATCGGCAACACGCTGCGCGAGGCGCGCGTGCGTCGCAACCTCACGCTCCAGCAGGTCGAGGAAGACACGAAGATCCGTGTCAAGTACGTCCAGGCCATGGAGAACGAGGACTTCGACGTGATGCCGGGAGCCACGTACGTGAAAGGGTTCCTGCGCACGTATGCGGCGTATCTCAACCTCGACCCCGATGTGATCATCGACGAATACCGCTCGAGAGGTCTCCGCTCCACCGAGATCCAGGAGCCGTTCGGCGGAGTCTCCATGCTGGGCGCTCCGCGAAGTCATCGCGGTCGCAACACGCTGGTTGTGGTGGCCGTCGTCTGCCTGGTGGTGGTCGGCGTCCTCTGGGAGCTGGGTCGCGGCGGCGACTCCGGTCGACCCGCCCACGAGCCCCAGGTGCGCTAGGCATCAGCACGTCGCCGAAGGCGAGCCCCAGCACCAAGCCATCGCCGTCGCCCAAGCTGGCCGTGAGCAATAGCCTGAGCGTAAGCGTCCACGGGGGTAGCAGCTGGACGGAGGTTCGAGTGGCGTCGGCAAGCGGTCGCATCCTCTACTCCGGAACCCTGAGCGCGGGGCAGAAGAAGGTGTTCACAGGCAAGATGCTCTGGCTGAGGCTGGGTGCCCCGCAGAACGTGCGCCTGCGCAGGGGCGGCAAGACCATAACGCTGCAAAGCAGCGTCGGACCGTGGGACGTAGTCATCGTCGATGGTCACGTTACTCAAGGCGCCCAGATATAGAGGGGGAAGATCGCCGTGGCCCAGGAGTTCTCGTTCGATGTTGTTTCGCGAGCCGACCTCAATGAGGTGCGCAATGCCGTGAACATGGCGCAGAAGGAGATCGCCACACGGTACGACTTCAAGAAGAGCTTGAGCTCCGTCACGCTGGAGGCCGACGCCCTGGTGCTCGTCTCGGACGACGACGGCAAGCTCAAGCAAGTCGTGGACGTGCTGGAGACGATGCTCGTGCGCCGCAAGGTGCCGCTCAAGGCCTTGCAGTACGGCAAGGTTGAAGAGGCGCTCGGCGGCAGCGTGCGCCAGCGCGTGCCCGTGGCCCAGGGCATCCCCGACGACAAGGCGAAGGCCATGAACGAACTCCTGCGCCAGAGCTTCAAGAAAGTGAAGGTGCAGATCCAGGGCGACACGCTGCGGGTCTTCTCGGCGAGCAAGGACGAGCTCAGGTCGCGATGGCGGCGCTGCGCGAAGAGGACTGGGGTATCCCCTTGCAGTTCGTCAACTATCGCTGAGGCTCCTCTGGGCGCCGGGTTCTTCATCCATACACTCGGCTGCCCCAAAAACGAGGCCGACAGCGATGCCCTCAAGTCTGCGGCGCGCCAGGGCATCGCGAGACGCGTGCCGAGGCCGCCGATCTCGTGATCGTCAACACGTGTGGCTTCATCGATGCGGCCAAAGAGGAGTCTGTGGGCGCGATTCTCAAGGCCGCCGAGTTCGCGCACGCGCACCACGCCCTGGTGGCGGCCGTGGGCTGCCTGGTGGAGCGCTACCGCGACGAGCTGGCGGCCGAGATCCCCGAGGTAGACCTGTGGTGCGGTCTCGACATGGCGCCCGTAACAGCCGCCCTCAACGCAGCGGCACGGGCGCGCGGCGCGAGGGCCGCGGGCGGCGTGCCCGGGCACGGCTCCGCCGTGCCCGTCCCACGCCGCCCGCGGCCGGTCGCCGCCTACCTGAAGATCTCCGACGGCTGCGATCGCCGCTGTGCCTTCTGCGCCATCCCGCTCATCAAGGGCGACTACGAGGCGGTGCCCGCTGCCGAAGTGCTGCGCCGCGCCCGTGCCGCCCTTGCCGCGGGCGCCCGCGAGCTCGTGCTGGTGGGGCAAGACACCTCGCGCTGGACACAGCCCGGATGGGGAGGGCTCGAGCGCTTGTTGGCGGAGCTGAAAGGGCTCACCGCGGCGCCGGCTTGGCTGCGCCTTCTCTACTTGCAACCGGACGGCGTGGACGAGGCGTTGCTGCAGGCCCTGGCGGGCTACGCGGTGCCCTACGTCGACGTGCCCTTGCAACACGCGGCGGGCGCCGCGTTGCGGCGCATGAAGCGGCGCGGCGACGGCGCTACCTACCTTGCGTTGCTCGCGCGGGTGCGGGGGGCACTGCCCGGCGTCGCCGTTGATCTCG
>CAWKEZ010000029.1:0-6405 GCA_963848545.1 uncultured Thermoleophilia bacterium | reverse complement strand
GCAGCACGAGCGCGACGCTCGGCCAGCCCCAGAAGAGCGAGGGCGCGAGACCCAGGCCCAAGCCGATCAGAGCACTCGCTCCCGAGAGCAACAGCATCGGGTTCCAGGCGCGCGTGAGGCGCACGACCGGGAACTGCAGCACGCTGAGGCCGAGGGCGTAGACGAGCACGAGCCGCGCCCATTGGCCGGCCGAGATGCCGTGTGACTGCTGCATCGCCACAGGGGAACGTCGAGACGACCTGACCGAACCCATAGAACGGCAGCACCGTGACGGCGCAGAAGGCCAGGAAGCGCCGGTCGCGCAGGATGCACGTAGCCGGCGGCGGCCGGGCTGCGCCCGGCCGCCGCCGGCACCGTCTCGCGCAGCGCGCCGAGGATGACCACGAGGAACACGAGACAGACGGCGCCGCCCACCGCGAACAGCAGGCGAAAGTCGGGGCGCGCCCCCAGAAAGGCGAGCGCGATCAGCGGGCCCACGACCATCGAACCGTTGATCGCCGTGCGGATGATGCCGAATCCTTCGGCCCGCCGGCGCCCGCCGGTGAGGTCGGCGACCATGGCGTTGGTCGCGGTGAGGAACATCGACCAGCCGAAGGCCGCTTCAGACCATCACCACGACCACGACCTGGAGCAGGCTGTGCGACAGCGCGAGGCCGACGTAGAGAACGGCGCTGGCGCAGACGGCCACCGCGAGCACCCCACGGCGGCCGAAGCGGTCGGCGAAGGCGCCGCCCAAGATCTGGAAGGGCAGGCCGGCAAGGCCGGTGACGCCCAGGACGAGCCCGACGACGCCTATCGAGATGTGCAGGCCGTTACGCAGGAAGAGCGTCTCGAACGGAAAGCACATGTCGACGCCGACGACGTAGACGAGGATGCCGGCGGTCAGCAGCCAGAACTGCGGCGGGAACTCGCTCAGGCTCCCGGCGGCGCGGTCGAAGGGCCGCTTCACCGGTTCACCGTCCCTGTTCCGCCGACCGTCGCCCACATGGGCGAGTATATCGCCGCCCTCTGCGGCGCCGCCCTCGTGGGGCTGGGGGAGACCTTGCTGGGGGATCCCGAGGAGCCGGCGCCATGACGCGCACGGCGCCGCGGCCACGCCGTGGCGGCTGTGTCGCGACCCGGCCTTTTGGCGTACGCTTGGCGAAAGCGCCGCGGATCCGCCCGGCGTGGGCCGTCATCCCACCGTTCGAGGATGAGCTGGGCCTCGTCGGCCGCGGCAGGAGGATCGACATGGCGAAGACGGCCCAGTTCCAGAGCGGTCCGCAGTCTTGGACGGGGGGAGAGCGGCCCCCTGATCGGCATTCTCGAGCGCCAGCTCGCCGAGACCGTCGCCGCCTGCCGGCTGGCGCGCGCGGTGGCCGAGGGCGCCGCCGACCCGGGCATCGCCCACGAGCAGATGGCCGACGATCGAGCACCGCGGCGACACGCTGCGAGACGAGCTCGTGAGGAGGCTGGCGGGCGTGCTCGTCGCCCCCATCGATCGCGAGGATCTCTTTCGCCTGTCGCGCTCGATCGACGACGTGCTCGACAACCTGCGCGACTTCGTGCGCGAGTGGGACCTGTACGAGATCGAGGCCGCCGGCGACGTACGTGGGCGTGCTCCACGCCACCGCCAGCGGCGTCGAAGACCTCCACCGGGCGGTGCGGACGATCGCCAAGGACCCCGAAGACACGAGCCAGTCCGCCCTCGTGTCCAAGAAGCGGCCAACGAGATCAGGCGCCTGTACGACGTCGAGCTGGGACGGTTGTTCGCCGGCGAGCTCACCATGGAGGTCTTGAAGTCTCGCGAGCTGCTGCGGCGGCTCGACGTTGTGGGCCTGCGCTTGAACGAGGCGGCCGACGTGCTGGCGGACGCGGCGGTCAAGCACCGTGCCTGACGGAGCCCGCATAACATTGCCCCACGCCTGACGACGAGTTGCCCCAGTAAGAAGCGGACGGGGCTCATACAGGACTGACCGCACCGTCACGTGATTCGAACAACGGGCCGTCAGGATTCGTGAGCCGCCCACGGGCCGGCGGAATCGCACCACATTGGCGCAGGAGGGAGACGCGATGAGCGAAGACCAGGTTCCAACCACAGGTTCCGGGCAGTCCGGCATCACCCGACGGCAGTTCGTCACGCGCGGCGCGGTCGGCGCCGTCGGCTTGGCGAGCATCGGCTCGATCCCCGCGCTGCTGGCCGCCTGTGGCAGCTCGTCGAGCTCGGGCAGTTCCTCGTCGAGCCCGGCGGCGGCTACGACGGCGTTGCCGGCCGGCGGTCTGTCCGCCCTTGAGACGGCCGCCGAAGGCCGAAGGCAAGCTCAACACCATCGCTCTGCCGCCCAACTGGGCCAACTACGGCGTGATCATGAAGACCTTCCAGTCGAAGTACGGCATCACCAGTCTCAGCAACGCCAATCCTCTCGGCAGCTCGGCCCAAGAGAATCAGGCGATCGTCAGCCTCAAGGGCCAGTCGCGCGCCCCCGACGTGGTCGACGTCGGCCCGTCCTTCGCAGTGCAGGGAGCAAGCCAGGGCCTGTATACCCCCTACGAGGTGGCCACCTGGAGCACGATACCGGACAGCATGAAGGACCCCGGCGGGATGTGGTACGGCGACTACTACGGGGTGATCTCGTTCGGCACGAACCTGAACGTGCAGAAGAACCCGCCCAAAGACTGGTCAGACCTGCTCAACCCGCGCTACAAGGGCCAGGTGTGCATCGACGGCGACCCGACCTTGGCCAACGACGCCTTCTCGGCGGTTTTCGCAGCGGCCCTGGCCAACGGTGGCTCGCTCGACGACATCCAGCCCGGCATCGACTTCTTCGCCAAGGTCAAGAAGGTCGGTAACTGGAATCCCGCCGACTGCTATCCGGCCGACATCGCCAAGGGCTCGACGCCGATCGCCATCATCTGGGACTACCTGAACCTGGCGTACAAGAAGCAGTTTTCCGGCAACCCGCCCTACACTGTCTCGATCCCGAAGACCGGCGTCTACGGCGGCTTCTACTGTCAGGCAATCAACGCGACGAGCCCCAACCCCAACGCCGCCCGGCTCTGGGAGGAGTTCATCTACTCAGACGAGGGCCAGCTGCTCTACCTCGAGGGCTACACGCACCCGGCGCGCTACGCCGACATGGCGAAGCGCGGCGTGATTCCTGCTTCGGTGACCGCGCAGTTGCCGCCGGCCAGCGCGTACGCCGGTATCCAGTTCGCCACCCAGGCGCAGATCGCCAAGGCGACCAAGGTCGTCGCGGCGCAATGGAAGGCGAAGGTGGGTGGCGGCTGAGCCGACTGGCGTTTGCGATATGACGGCGACTTGCTGGTTGCGTGTGCATGACGGGCCGTAGTGCGTCGCCAGATGGGGACTCGGTCCTGAACAGCACGTTCGAGGCCGATGCCCCGCTCCTGACAACCGAACGGTCGGGCCGCTCACGCCGGACTCGTCAGAGCCGGCGTGGGCTGGTCGCCTGGGCGGTGGTCGTGCCGTTCTTCGCCTACACGGCCTTCTTCCTGTTGATCCCCGTGATCGTGCTGGTGTACAAGACGTTCACCGGTCCTAACGGGGGGTTCAGCCTCGAGAATCTCCGCGCCCTCACGTCGGGGCAGTATCGGGTCGCATTTGTCGCCAGCATCGAGGTCAGCGTCGTCAGCGCTCTCGGCGGCGGCCTGTTCGGACTGTTCGTCGCCTACGCCGCCGTCCATGGTCGCGGACCACGCTTCATCCAGCCGCTCCTGACCACGTTCTGCGGGATGGCGTCGAACTTCGCCGGCATCCCTTTGGCCTTCGCCTTCATCGCCACGCTCGGCCCGACCGGGGTGGTGACTGTACTGCTAGCAGGCTTCGGCGTGCACATCTATCCGCAGTTCACGATCTTCGGCTTGTTCGGTCTCTCGATCGTCTATGTCTACTTCCAGCTTCCACTCATGGTCCTGATCATCGCGCCCTCGCTCGAGGGGCTGCGCGCCGAGTGGCGCGAGGCCGCCGACAACCTGGGCGCCTCGCAGTCGCAGTACTGGCGGCACGTGGGTCTGCCGGTGCTGTTCCCCAGCCTCGCAGGTGCGATGGTCCTGCTCTTCGGCAATGCCTTCAGCGCCTACGCCACGCCGTATGCGTTGACGGGCGGCAACATCAGCCTCGTGCCGCTCCTCATCGGCTCGGTCCTGTCGGGCAACGTCGAGGTCACCAATCCGCGGCTCGGCGACTCTCTCGCGTTCGGCATGATCGTCATTGTCGGGGTGACCGTGCTCGCCTACGTGCTGCTGCAACGAAGGTCGGCGAAGTGGCTACGGTAGCGGCCAGCGTCGAGAAGAAACCCAGGCGCGCGCGACGCGAACACAGGCGGCCGTCGTTTTGGACCTGGTTCTGGTTGATCATGGCGGCCCTGTACTTTCTGGTGCCGCTCTACTCGACCCTGCAGTTCAGCCTCGACACCGGCCCGCATACCTACGGCTTCAAGTGGTATGCGCAGATCTTCGCTGACCCCATGTTCCGCACGAGCTTTCTCTTTTCACTGCGCCTCGCCATCGAGACCGTCGTCATCGGCCTTGTCTTGATGGTGCCGACAGTCTACTGGGTCCACCTGCGCCTGCCGCAGCTGCGGCCGCTCATGGACGTCATCACGATCCTGCCGTTCGTCGTGCCGCCGGTCGCCCTGGTCGTAGGCCTCGCGGGCGTCTTCAACGTGATGCCCTGGCTGCTGGCCAACTCACAGATCCTGGCCTTCATCTACGTGATTTTTGCCCTGCCGTTCACCTACCGCTCGCTCGACGCCGGCATGCGAGCGATCGACGTGCGCACGCTGACCGAGGCGGCGCAGAGCGTGGGAGCGCCGGGCTGGAAGACCCTGCTGTTCGTCATCCTGCCCAACATCCGTACGGCCATGCTCGGCGGAGCGTTCCTGACCGTCGCGATCGTCATGGGCGAGTACACGATCTCGAGCCTGTTGCTGTTCAACACCTTCGCGGTCTATATGCAGTATATCGGTGGTACCGAGGCACAACCGGCCGCCGCCCTGGCCATCATCAGCTTTACCCTCACCTGGGGGGCGATGATGGGACTCTTCCTGCTGTCCAGGAGGCGTGGCCGGACTGGTGGTCCAGGCGTGACGGCGGTCAGCCGGTGAGGAGCGAGAAGCATGGCGAGGCTTGATCTACGAAACATCCGCAAGGAGTTCGGCGAGACGACGGCGCTGGCTGAACTCTCGCTCGAGGTCGAATCCGGCGAGCTCGTCTCGCTGCTCGGGCCCAGCGGCTGCGGCAAGACCACGGCGCTGCGCATCGTCGCCGGGTTCGAACAGCCGACTCGCGGCGAGCTGCTCGTCGACGGCAGCGATGTCACCCCGGTGCCGGCCAGCAAGCGCGACATGGGGATGGTGTTCCAGGCCTACAGCCTGTTCCCGAACATGACGGCCCGCCAGAACGTCGAGTTCGGGCTGCGCATGCGCAAGGTTGCGCGCGACAAATGCCGCACGCGCGCCGGGGAGCTGCTCGAGCTGGTCGGCCTGGCGGCGCGCGCCGAGAACTACCCGCACCAGCTCTCGGGCGGTCAGCAGCAGCGCGTGGCGCTGGCCCGCGCCCTGGCCATTGAGCCTGCCATCCTGCTGCTCGACGAGCCGCTGTCGGCGCTCGACGCCAAGGTGCGCGTCGACCTGCGCCAGCAGATCCGGGGCGTCCAGCAGCGGCTCGGCATCACTACGCTCTACGTCACCCACGACCAGGAAGAGGCGCTGTCGATCTCCGACCGCGTCGCCGTCATGTCCGAGGGCAACCTCGAGCAGGTCGGCACGCCGGCCGAGATCTACCGCAGCCCGCGCTCCGAGTTCGTCGCCAACTTCGTGGGCCTGATGAACGGCTTCGACGGCCGGGTGCAGGCGCCGAACCTGGTCGTGGTCGGCGCCTCTGAGCGTCCGATCGGCGTGGTCGAGGGACACGGCTGCGCCACAGGCGACCGGGTGCTGGTGCTGATCCGCCCCGAGTCGATCGATCTCGGTGAGCTGGCCGATGGCGCGGTCCCACCTGCCGAGGTCTTCGAGGGCAAGGTCGTCATGCACACCTTCCTGGGCTCGGTCACTCGTGTGAACCTGTCGTCCGACCTGGGCGATCTCGTGGCCGACGTACCCAGCCTGCGGGCGCTGACCCTGCCGCCCGGCACGCGCGTCGGGGTGCGCATCGATCCGGTCGGCGTGCGGCTGCTCCCGCGTTGAACGACAACCCGGTCGCACGGCGCTCCGCCTGATGCGGTCGGATCGCGGCGGACCGCTCGAGCGAGCGCCGCGATCTGCCGCCCTTCGCCAGAGTCCGGGGCCAAGGCTCCACCACTACCTCCCGACGCAGATCGGGAGGGAGCGAGGAGGACCATGCTGAGTCTCTTGAATGACGCGATGGAGCGTGCCATCCAGGAAGTCGGAAGAATGCCTGAAAACG
>CAWKEZ010000028.1:0-25350 GCA_963848545.1 uncultured Thermoleophilia bacterium | reverse complement strand
CGCTCACCTTTCTCTCCGTGGGTGAGGGGGCTGCCGCCCTGTTGCAGATCCCCCGAGGCCCCACCATTCTCATCGACGCCGGGCCAGTTCCGCTGGCCCGCGCCCTGCGCGCCCACGCCGTGCGGCGCATCGATCTCCTCATCCTGTCGCATGGCCACTCCGACCATGTGGCCGGCTTGCAAGATGTCATCGGCACCATCCCCATCGGCGCGGCGCTAATGCCGCGTCCGCAGCAACCATCGGCAGCGCTCGACAGGCTCGAGGCCGAGCTGCGGACCACTCACACCGATGTGCGTCGCTGCGTGGCGCCGCTGGCGGTGAGCGGTGCCGGCTGGGGCCTGCGCGTGCTGCCCAGCCGGCCTCCTCCCGGGGAGAGCGGCAATCAGGGCGAAAACGACTGTGCGCTGATCGTGCTCGTCGACCTGTGCGGCCAAGAGGTCCTTGTTCCCGGCGACGCCGAAGGTCCGGCGCTGGATCCTCTCGGCTGGCCGCGCTGCGCAGTGGTCGAGCTGCCTCATCACGGCAGCCGCGGAGGTCTCGACGAGGCCCAGCTCAGGGCGCTCGCGCCGCGCCTCGCGGTCGTCTCAGTGGGCCCCAACAGCTATGGTCATCCCACCCGCGAGATGCTCTCTTTGCTCGCCGGTGACGGCATCCCTTGCGCGCGCACCGACCAGCGCGGCGACGTTGCCGTGACGGTCGACGCCCAGGGGTTGCACGTCACGGCGTCGCGCGGAGGATGACGACCAAGGCGGATTGGCGGGCGCCGCCGCTCGGCGTGGCCGACAACCCAGGCGGGGTCCGTCGCGGTGGCGTGCTATCCTTCGGCCAGGATGAGCGATCCTGCCCCCCTCAATCCGCCTATCTCATCATCGGCAGCGACCGGCCCAAGGTGCGTCGCGCCTTGGCGCGGCTGCGCAAGCGCGTGGTAGACGAAGCCGGCAGCGACATCAACGTGAGCGTCTTCGAGGTAGAGAGCGGCCGCTCGGGTGAGGCGCTCAAGACAGTGCTGGAGGCCACCACGACGCCCGGGTTCGCGCTGGGCACGCGCCTCCTGCTCGTGCTCAACGCCCATCACTTCAAGGTGAAGGAGCGCAAAGACCTGGTCGCCTACATCCACGATCCTCTGCCGGGCACCTGCCTGGCCTTGGAGGGGGAGAAGTTCGCCAAAGACGACGCCCTCTACAAGGCCATAGCCAGAGCAGGCGACGTGCTCGTCTACGACCTGCCCAAGAAGTACGAGATGTCGGGGTGGGTGCGAGAAAGGGCACGGGCCATGCGCCTGCCCATGAGCGGGGCCGTGGCGCGACATCTGCTCGACGTGTGCGGTGAAGACCCCAAACACGCCGAGCGGCTCGAGCGTGAGATCGAGAAGCTCGCCCAGTACTGCCGCGGCGCCGAGGCCACTGAGGCCGACGTGGACGAGGTCTGCACCCCCGACGACGAGGCCCGCATCTTCGATCTCATGGACGCCGTGGGCCATCGCGACCGCACCCGGGCCTTCGGCCTGCTGGAGGTGCTCTTCGCTGCGGCCGATCCCCGCGACGACGCCAACGCCGTGCTCTACAGTCTCAAGCGCCACGTCGGCTTGCTCGAGGCGGCTACGGAGCTCGGCGACAGCGACGGGCCGACGGCCGCGAAGCAGCTCGGCGTGCATCCCTTCATCGCTCGCAAGCTCCTCGAGCAACGCCGGCACTACGATCGGCGTAGGTTGGGGAAGGCGTACCGGGCGCTGGCGGTGGCCGAGGCGGGTATGAGGGAGGGCGCCGGCGACCCTCGAGACGGCGGCCGGCGTGAACCACAGCGATCGGCTGGTTCTGGAGCTCGCTTTGGGGCGGATGCTGTCGTAGGCGGGGTGGGCCGGCGCGGTGCAGGGCAGCGCGTCCCCATGAGGGGCGCCCGCGTTGTTCGCTTGGCTCGGCACCGGTAGGCCGGCGCGGCACAGGGGCAGCGCGCCCCCAGGGGGCGCTCGCTTCGCTCGCTCGGCTCGGCTTGCAGGCCACTCCTCAGACAGGTTCTTGACGAATGTGGCTGTGCCGCAATCGTTGATCCCGGTCGTGAGCAGCGTCCGCCTCGCAACCCCCTGGGGGCGCGCTGCCCCTGCGCCGCGCCGGCCGCGGTCGCGCTGCCTCAGGCGGCTGGCCCCAATGCGCCTCCAGGGCGGGCCATCTCTGCGCGGCGCCGGGCCGTGCGGGGTGCCGGATGGAGCCGAGGCATGGAGACGGCGAGGCAGGCCGGTCGCCTTGGCGACCGGCCTGCCTCGCCGTCTTACACGGGAACGCTGCTCAGGAAGAGAGGCGCGTCAGAGCGCGAGCGACGCGGCTCTTCTTGTGGGCGGCGTTGTTCTTGTGGAGGATGCCCTTGGCGGCAGCCTTGTCGATGCTCGACGTAAGGAACGTGGCCGTCTTGCCGGCCTCGTCGCCGTCGGCGTTGGCGACCTGCTCCTCGAGGCGCTTGAACAGCGTCTTGAGGGTCGACTTGGTATGCCGGTTGCGCAGCCGCTGCTTGGCGGCCAGGCGAATGCGCTTCTTCTGCTGCTTGATGTTGGCCACGTGATCCCTTCGATCAGGCTGAAAATCGTGACTGTCTGGTGAGCCAGTGGGGACTGCACTCGGAGGCGAAATGCTAGCACAGGCGTAGGCGAGCGGCAAATGCGCTCGGGGATAGGAGATAAGGCCAGCAGAAACGCGCCCCCTCGGTTGGGTCAGTCCGGCGGGCCGCTCGCTACTCCGCCGCGCATGCGTCGACCGCGAGCGCGGTGTGGGGTCCAATCGTGGGCCGTCTCACGGGTCCTCAGAAGCCTCAGACGGTGGCGGGCGGCGTGGGGGTGGCAGTGGCCGCAGGTGGGGCGTCGCGACCATCAGTCGTGCTCAGGGGGCGTCGGGAATGGCAACCTCGCCTTGAGCCATTGTTACCCGGGCGGCGGGTGGAAGGCATGGCGGCGAAGGGTGTCGGCGTCGTACCGGGGGGGTGCGGCCGGGCGGCTACGCTGGCGGGACGCCGATTACTGCCGCCGCGGCACTTGGCTCACGGGTTCCTTAGGAATCTAAAATAGAAGGCTGCAACCACCAAAACAATGCCGATATTCGCTATCAGCCGTTCCAAGAAGTGATGCCTAAAGAACAGTACATCTACGATAACGATACCGGCGGTCACTATCAAAATGCAAAGCACCACATAGGCATTCCTTGGCATTTCAATCACCCCCTCAAATATGTCAGCGGTCGCATTTCCATGAAGGCAGTTGAGGCGTGAACGCTGACAGACTGCAGGCGCTAGTCCGCTAGAGTGTTCATTGGGGGCAAACTCGATACGTCTGGCGGGTTCACCAGAAGTGCTTGCGACACGGTGTGTTGGCTTGTGGGATCAATGGACAGAACCAGTGCCCTGCCGACGGGCTGCTGCTGTCCGGCGATATGCTGATCGCCGGACAGGTCACTGGACCAGTCAAGATGATCGCATACACCGGTTCGGCGGCCAGCGAAGGGTCCGCAGCAGCGAGGGGCACCGCCTGCCCCAACTGCCCCCAGGTCGTGAGAACCCAGTGGACTGACACCGAAGCCGAGGTGGACGGGCTTGTGCTTGATTGCAACGCCCCAAGCGCAATCGTTTGCAGCCACGTGGGAGCCACCGCAGGGCTGGTACTAGGACTGGGGCTGGCTGCGTTCAAACGCGGACTGTGGCTCATGGCGAGAGCTGCATAGCATCCGACTGCGAGGATCGCGGCGATGACGGCGAGTACGAGAGTTCTTCTCGCGTGTCTTCTGACTGATGTGTTCATCCCACACCACCTCATCGTAACGAAGACTATTACTGCATAGGCGCGGGCAACCACACATACTGGCCTATGTCGCAGTGATCTTGAAACCCCAGTCGCGCGTAGACGCCGGCGGCGAGGCTCGAAGCTATCAGAACGCCAACGTGGTATCCCATCGCATGCGCATCGCGCATGGCTCTGGACGTCATCGCCGAGCCGAAGCCACGACACCGTTGGTCCGGAACCGTAGCAACGTCGTAGATGCCTGCCACACCGTGAGCCAGGAACAGCGATGACGTGGCCACAGGCTCTCCGTCCAGCCAGCCGATGTAGTTGCGCAGCGGCAGTTGTTCAGCGAAGCCGAGGCCGCCAAAGCAATCGAAGAGGCCGTCGCCGCAGAAGCCGGGTATTCCGAAGCCCAGAGCCATAGTGTCGCACCACTTCCTCAAGGTGTCGCTGTCGCCGACTTGTTCGATGACGAGGCTGGGTGGCTCGGGCGGCTCATCACTTAGCGACCGCAAGTCGACGGCCATTCCTCGGCCGTCTTCGTCGCGCGCAAGTCCGTGTGCTTCGAGACGTGTCCCGAGATCGCTGGGACTTGTCGCCGGTCCCGTCCACCACAGCATGGGCACGTTCCTCGACCTGTAGCGACTCACCACGTTGTCGACGGCAGTGTCTACGTCGTCTGGTGCAAGCCGGGCGTGGAGAACGCTGTTGAACAGTGGGAAGAGAACGTCCGTGATAATCCACAGCATATTGGCGTCGCTGTGCACCTCGGCGTGTGCTGCGGCTCGTGGCCACAACTCGAACAACTCGAAGAGATTGGCTTCGATGGCGCGAACCAAGGCTGGCTCCGACAGATCATGCAGGATCTCGCTCATTTGAAGGCTCTCCGGTGGTGAGGCAACCACTGACCGCCCATTGGCTGCGCGCTTGCCATATGCGGCCCAGCAGCGAGCGCGACGACCGCGTGAGTCGCGGCCCACTCTACGTCTGGCTGCTGAGAAGGTCACCGTTGTTTCGGTCGAGGTTCAGAGCTTTTGCGCTGTCGCGCGTCCCGCCAGCGTGGCCATCCGGCCGCGCGTTCAGACCAGCGACCGCCGTTCCCTTTTCACCATGCCCGCCATCGCGCGTTCCGGGTGACGATGGCGACGGGAAGCCTTGACGTTGACGACGCCACCTCCGGCCACGTCTAACGCCCGGAGCGCGACTGCAACGATCCGAAGGCCCGAGGCCATGGGGCATTGGGCGCTGCGGACGCAGGCCCTCGGCACGGAGCGGGGTTGGGTTGCGAGCCGCGCGAAGCGCGGCGAGCAGAGAGCGAATGGGGGACAGATACCAGGCGCAAGCAAGAGTTGTCACACGGGGCCCGGTTCCCGCGCAGCCTATCCACTATCCCGGCAAACCTGCTCCCGCCTCAGCCGTCGCCGAAGAGCCTCTCGTTGGCGGCCCTCACGGCGTGAGCACGGTCGGCGTCCGACAAGAGGGCGGGCGCCTCCTCGCCGGCCTCGGCCCGCGCTGCCTCGGCCGGCAGGAACATCTCATGGACGGCGAGGGCTATCACGGCGGTGCGGATCGGCTGCAGGCGGGCGGCTTCGGCCGGCAGGCACTCGGGGTGCTCGCGCACGAAACGCACGGCCGCCAGGACGGCGGCCCGCCGCTGGCGATCGTCGGCGGACGGATAGCCGAAGTGCCAGCGTCGCACCTGCGCGGCGATGGCGTCCCTGTCGGGAGCGATGCCCGTGGCGGCGTAGACCCTGCAGTCGTAGGTGCGACAGGCCAGCGGCCGGTCCTCGTAGGCGCTGCAATGGCCGGCCTCCAGCATTGGGCAACGTCCGGCCTGATCGTACCCGAGCACGAGGTACCCGGGCGGTAGGCCCGGGGCCGGGAACAGGAGCTCGCGAGGCAACCGCGCTCGGGTCCGTCTCTCCTCGGGCCTGTACGTGGATGAAGTGGGAGGTGCGACAGCACGCGGTGCAGCTGCCGCAGGGCACGTCGGCGGGCGCCTTCTCGGCGAGGGCGTCGAGCGCCGCGCGCAGCCATGTGGAGAAGCTTCCGACCGGCAGGGGTGGGAGTGTGCTGGTCATGGAAAGACCTTGCCGGCCGCGAACGGTCGCGTCAAGCGCGGCGCTCGGAGCCGTCAAGCGCGGCGCACGACGCCGACGGCCACGGCGCCGCCCGCCACGCCTATCGCGTCGCTGCCAGGATGAGCACGGCGACGACGCCCACCGCCAGGGCGGGCAGGCAGACGAGCACGGACCGCCAGCTACGCGCATCGGTGGGCAGCTCCACGCCGGCTACATAGCCGTACTGATTGGCCTTCATCTGGCGCAGGTTCTCCTCGGGGCGGCGCGGGCTGGCCTCACCGTGGATGAGCATGGTGCTGCCGATGAGAAGTGCGACGCCGGTGGCCAGGCAAGCGAGCACGAACACGTCCCAGGAGCGCAGCACGAGACCGGCGATCACGGACGGAGCGAGGCAGAGTGCGCCTACCACGAGCAGGGTGCTCTTCTTCATGATTTCTCCAGGCCAGGCCCCCGCCGCAGCCCGTCGAATCTACGGCCTCCCAGGGTTCATCCTACCCCTTGGCATGGCGAGGCGCACGGTCGGCGCGGGCCGGCCTCTGCTACACTGGCCGCCGGTCGCAATGTGCGGAGCGGAAGGAGCGCATGAGCGAGCGGACGCGCAAGTTGGCCTGGGCGGCGGTGGTCGTGGCCTCGGCGACGGCGGTTTCGCGGGTGGTGGGCCTGAGCCGCGAGGTGCTCACCGCCGGCGTATACGGCGTGAACGTCGAGTACAACACGCTGGTGTCGGTCTCGGTGGTGCCCAACCTCATCACCCAGCTGTTCGCGGACGCCGCCATCAGCGCCGCTTTTGTGCCGGTGCTCACGGCGCTCTTCACCAACGGCGAAGCCCAGCGCGCCCGGCGCCTCAGCGCCACGCTTCTGGGCTTCATGCTGAGCGTGGTCGGCGCAGTTTGCCTGGTGCTCATCCTGGCGGCCTCGCCGGTGGTGCACGCCGTCTACCCCGAGCTCACCAGGAGCAGCCACACCGCTATTCTGGCCGCTCACCTTCTGCAGATCCTGGTGCCGACGGTTCTGGTGCTGGCCACGGCCGGGGTGCTCTCCGGCGTCCTCTATTCGCAGGAGCGGTTCACCATGCCGGCGGTGGTGAGCATCGTCTGGAACCTCACGATCATCAGCTTCATGGTCGTCTTCCACCACGCCTGGGGGGTGTACGCGTTGGCGTGGGGCATGCTGGCCGGGACCGTCGTCGAGCTCGTGCTGCTGGCCCTGGCCGTGAGGGCCGCCGGTGAGCCTCTGCGCCTGAACTTTCGCTTCGGCGACCCGTATCTACGACGCGTGCTGACCCTGATGGTGCCCGTCACCATCACGCTGGGCATCCTCAACTTCAACGCCGTCATCGACACGTACTTCGCCCAGTTCGTGAGCCATCACGCGGCGGCCGAGATCGGCTATTCGTTTCGCCTCTACCAGCTTCCTCAGGGGGTCTTCGCCGTGACCATCGGTACGGTGCTCTTCCCGTCGCTCTCGCGCTTCGCGGCGCAGCGCGACATGGCGAGGTTCCGCGACACCCTGGCGGTGGGCGTGCGGCAGATGATCTTCGTCTCGCTGCCCTTTCTCGCCTGGTTCACCGTGCTCGCCGTGCCCATCATCCGTATGGTCTACCAGCGTGGTGCCTTCACGGCCGTCGACACGCACCAGGTCGGCCGCGCCCTCACCATGTTTGCCGTGGGCCTCACGTTCGCCAACGTGAACATCATGTTCAATCGTAGCTTCCAGAGTATGCAGCGCCCCTGGCTGCCGCTTTACGTGGGGCTCGTCAACTTGGGCCTCAACGCCGTGCTCGACTGGGTGCTGCTGGGCCCTCTGGGCGTGGCCGGCATCACGCTGTCTACCTCCCTGGTCTCCATCTTCAACATGGTGGCGCTGGTACTGCTGCTGCGCCGGCAGATCGGGCGCATCGGAGGCCGCCGCATCGCCGGCGCCGGCGGACGGGCCCTGGTGTGCGCCGGGGCCCTGGCGGTCGTCTCGGGAGCGGTCTGGTATGCGCTGCGCGGGTATGCGGCGGGCGGCATCGTGCCGCTGCTGGAGAGCGTCGCGGCGGCGGTGGGGGCCGGCGCCGCCGTCTACCTGGGGTTGGCCAAGGCGTTCAGGCTCGAGGAGCTGAGCATGGTGTGGCGGCTCCTGCGCCGCCGCGGCGCGCCGCCGGCGGTTGCCGCCGGCGACTGAAACTCGCCCGCCGCGCGACCGGCCCTCACGCAGGCTGTATCATTCGGGGTCGTGACTCCGCTCGACCACATCCGCAACTTCAGCATCATCGCGCACATCGACCACGGCAAGTCGACCCTGGCCGACCGCATCCTCGAGCTCACCGGCACGGTGGCCGCGCGCGATATGAAGGAGCAACTGCTCAACAAGATGGACCTCGAACGCGAGCGCGGTATCACCATCAAGAGCCAGGCGGTGCGCATCGTCTACCGGGCGCGCAACGGCGAGACCTATGAGCTCAACCTCATCGACACCCCCGGGCACGTCGACTTCACCTATGAAGTGAGCCGCAGCCTCGCCGCCTGCGAGGGTGCCGTGCTGCTGGTCGACGCTACCCAGGGGGTGGAGGCGCAGACCGTGGCCAACGCCTATCTGGCGATCGACAACAATCTCGAGATCATCCCGGTGCTCAACAAGATCGACCTTCCGGCCAGCAACGTGCCCGAGGCCGAGCTGGAGATGCACGAGCTCACCGGGGCCACGCACGACGAGATCCTCACCGTCTCGGCCAAGACCGGCGAAGGCGTGGAAGAGGTGCTCGAAGCCGTAGTGGCCCGCACGCCGCCCCCGGGGGGCGAGCCCGCCGGCGCCCCGCGGGCCCTCATCTTCGACAGCGAGTACGACCAGTACCGCGGCGTGGTCGCCTACGTGCGCGTTGTAGACGGAGGCTTCAGCAAGCGCGAGATCGTCAAGATGATGGGCACCGGCCAGGAGGCCGAGATCGAGGAGCTGGGCTACTTCGGCCCCGAGATGAAGCCCGCCGCGCGGCTCGAGACCGGCGAGGTGGGCTACATCATCACCGGGGTAAAAGACGTGGCTCAGGTGCGCGTGGGCGACACGATCATCGCCAAGAAGAACCCGGCGACCGAAGGCCTTCCGGGCTACAAGGTCGTGCACCCCATGGTGTTCACCGGGCTGTTCCCCACCGAAGGCGACAAGTTCGAGGAGCTGCGCGACGCGCTCGAGAAGCTCAAGCTCAACGACGCGGCGCTCATGTACGACCCTGAATCGTCGAACGCTCTGGGGTTCGGCTTCCGCTGTGGCTTCCTCGGCCTGCTGCACATGGACATCGTCCGCGAGCGGCTGGAGCGCGAGTACGGCCTCGAGCTGCTCACCACCATGCCCAACGTGGAGTACCACGCCTACCTCACCAACGGCAGCATCACCGTGGTGCGCAACCCGGCGCAGATGCCCGAGGCGACCTTCATCGACCGTGTGGAGGAGCCTTACGTGGCGGCCAGCATCCTGGTGCCCAGCGAGTTCGTGGGTACCATCATGGAGCTCTGCCAGGGGCGGCGCGCCGAGTTCGTCGACATGAAGTATCTGTCGCCGGAGCGCGTGGAGATGCACTATCGCCTGCCGCTCAGCGAGATCGTGCTGGACTTCTTCGACCAGCTCAAGACGCGCACCCGCGGCTACGCCTCGCTCGACTACGAGTTCCATGGCTACCGTCGCAGCGACCTGGTGAAGCTCGACATCCTGCTGGCCGGCGACCCGGTAGATGCCCTCTCGCTGATCGTGCCCCGCGAGCGCGCCCACCTGCGCGGCAAGGCCTTGGTGACGAAGCTGCGGCAGAAGATCCCCCGGCAGCTCTTCGAGGTGGCGGTGCAGGCGGCGATCGGCAACAAAGTGGTGGCGCGCGAGACGGTGAAGGCCGTGCGCAAAGACGTCACCGCCAAGTGCTATGGCGGCGACATCAGCCGTAAGCGCAAGCTGCTCGAGAAGCAGAAAGAGGGCAAGAAGCGCATGAAGCAGCTCGGCACGGTGGAGGTGCCCCAAGAGGCGTTCCTGGCCGTGCTCGAGCTGGAGCCCGGCGACAAGGAGCGCTGATGGCAGGCGGTCTTTCGCCACCACCGCGACTCGTTGCTCCCTGCGTAGATCTTCAGGCCTCATTCCTCGCGGCTTTGCGCGAGTACCAGGCCGAGGGTCGCCATCGCGAGCTGTCGGTCGCGCGGCTCGCCGACCCGGGCGAGTTTGCCCGCTACGTCGGCGCGCTGCTGACAAGCGTGCACCAGCCTCGCGAAGCCGCGCACATGGAGGCGGCGGCGGGTGGTGCGCCGCGCCCCGGCATGCCGGCGGGCGGCTACGTGCCGCAGACGGTCCTCTGGTGGGTGGCCGGCGGCGCATACCTGGGCCGCCTCACGATCCGTCATCGTCTGACACCCGAGCTCATGCGCCGCGGCGGCAACATCGGCTACGAGGTGCGCCCGGGGGAGCGGCGGCGCGGCCACGCCACGGCCATGCTGGCCGCCGCGTTGCCGCTCGCCGCCGCCCTGGGGGTCGACCCGGCGCGCATCGACTGCGACGCAGACAATGTGGCCTCGCGGCGCGTGATCGAGAAGAACGGCGGCCGGCTCTCGGAGGCGGCGGACGGCAGCCTCTTCTTCTGGGTACCCACGTCCGCCGGACGGGCGTCCGCCAGACCCGCCGCGGGCAGCGGGCCGTGATGATCACCGGTCGCGCTTGCCACGCGCCGCACTGCGAGGCGCCCGGCGGCGCGCGCGCCGCCACGCCGGCCGCCTACGCGGGACCCGTGCGTCACGTCTACGTCCACGTGCCTTTCTGCCGGGCCAAGTGCGACTACTGCGACTTCGTCTCGGCGGCGGCGGGCGATCAGCCCGACGCGGCGTTGCTGGACCGGTATCTCGCCGGCTTGGCCGCCGAGTGGGA
This sequence comes from uncultured Thermoleophilia bacterium, assembly GCA_963848545.1. Taxonomy (GTDB): domain Bacteria; phylum Actinomycetota; class Thermoleophilia; order UBA2241; family UBA2241; genus CAIXSE01. The sequence continues at coordinate 14,634 of CAWKEZ010000028.1, read as the reverse complement.
GCGCGAGCGGGCGGCGCTCGGCGGGCGCCGGCTGCTCACGCTGTACCTCGGCGGTGGGACGCCGAGCCTGCTGGGGCCGGAGCGGCTCGAGCATGTGCTCGCGCTCTTCCGGCCCAGCCTTACGGCGGGCGCCGAGGTCACTGTGGAGACGAACCCGGAAGACGTTGACGCGGCCTTCGTCGCCTGGGCGCGGCGCGCCCGGGTGCGCGTGTCGCTGGGGGTGCAGAGCTTCGTGGCCGAGCAGAGAGCCGCGCTCGGCCGGAGGGCGAACAGCGATCCGGCCGAGGCCATCGCGCGCTTGCGCCACGGCACCGTCGCCAACCTGAGCGTCGACCTCATCTTCGCGATCCCCGGCCAGACGGCGGCCGACCTAACCGCCGACAGCGAGGCGTTGCTGCGCCTGCGGCCCGAGCACATCTCATGGTACGAGCTGGGCGTGGCGCCGGGCACGCCGCTGGCGCGGCGTTTGGGGGTGGGCGCCGCGTCCGCGGCGCCCACTGCCGGCCTGTTACGCGATGACGACTCTCGCGCGGCCATGTACAGGCGGATCGTGCGCACCTTGTCGCGCGCCGGCTACTCGTGGTACGAGGTGAGCAACTTCGCCCTGCCGGGCAGGCGGGCCCGCCACAACCTGGCCTACTGGCGGGCGCGGCCGTATCTGGGCCTGGGACCGGGCGCGGTAAGTACAGTGGGGACGGAGCGCTGGACGAACACCGCCCAACCCGCGGCGTGGGCCGAGGCGCTCGTAGCCGGCGCGGCTCCGCCGCGCCGCAGCGAGCGCCTCGGCGTTCAGACACGCGCTCGCGAGCGCCTGCTGCTGGCCGCCCGCTGCGGCGCCTCCGTGCCGCTGGCGGAGCTCGGCGGGGCGCTCGATCACGCCGCTGCGGGCACGCTGGCAGCGTCTGGATTGGTTCGCCTGCGCGGTGGTACAATTCGGGTGACGCGAAAGGGGCGGTACGTCGCCGGCGAGGTGTGCGTACGCCTGTTTCGCGATTGACGTTTAAGGAGAACGAGTTGGCGCTCAGACCACGGCAAGAACGGGTGCTGCGGGCCGTGATCGAGGAATACATCGCCTCGGGCGCGCCTGTGGGGTCCCGGTATCTCAGCGAGAGGTTCGCGCTGGGCGCGGCGCCGTCCACGATTCGCACCGACCTCGCCGAGCTCGAAGACATGGGCATGCTCGCCCATCCGCACACTTCGGCGGGCCGGGTGCCCACCGACGGCGGCTACCGGCACTACGTCGACGCCATCGTGTATGAGCGCCACGACGCCGTGTCGGCCGTGGCGTTGCATCATGACGAGGCGCGCAGCGAGATTGACGAGGCTCTGCGCGAGACGGCCGAGGCGCTCTCGCGGGTCACCGAGCTCCTGGCCGTCGTGTCGTCGCCCGCCGTGTCGACGTCGAGCATCTGCCATATCGAGGTGCTGGCGCTGCGCCCGCGGCTCGTGATGGTTGTCGTCATCACCTCGTCCGGCCAGGTGACAAAGCGCGTCTTCCACCTGCTCAACCCCGTCGACGAGGGTCTCGCCGAGTTCGCCCGGGCGTATCTCAATGAGCAACTGGTGGGCGCCCAGCTCGGCACTCGCCGTGCCGCTGCCGTGTTCGAGAGCGCCGATCTCAACGCCACGGAACGGGCTTTTCTTGACAGTATCCGGCCTGCCTTCGACACCCTCGGCGCCGGCTCCGTGGAAGGTCTCCACGTCGATGGCGCGTCGCGCCTGCTCGACAACCTGGCGCGGCAGGGTGCCGGCCATCTCAACGAGCTGCTGGCGATGCTCGAGGAACGCTATAACCTCCTGGAGCTTCTCTCCGACGCGTTGCACGTAAACGGCATCTTCTTGCGTATCGGCCACGAGATGGCGGAACCCTCGCTGCAGGCGTGCTCCCTGGTGGCGGCGAACTACGGGGTGGCCAATCGCCATCTCGGCACCGTGAGCGTGCTCGGTCCAACACGCATGGACTATCAGCTCGTGATCGCCACGGTGCGCGCCACCGCGGACGGCCTGAGCGACTACCTGGAAGGGATCTGGTGACCCACCTGAGATCCGGTGACCCACTGGGCGGCGGCCCTTCATGAAGCGCGACTATTACGATGTGCTCGGCGTCCCTCGCGATGCCGATCAGGGTGAGATCAAGAAGGCGTTTCGCAAGCTCGCCCGCGAGTGCCACCCCGACGTGAATCCCGAAGACCCGGAGTGCGAGGCACGCTTCAAGGAGGCGGCCGAGGCCTACGAGGTGCTGAACGACGTCGAGAGCCGCGCCTGTACGACCGCTACGGCTTCGACGGCCTGCGCGGCCGTCCCATGACCGACTTTCAGCATGTGGGGTTCAACGACCTCTTCAACATCTTCTTCGGCGGCGGCATGTTCGACTCGGTGCTGCGCGACGCCGGAGGCATGTGGGGAACCGCCGCGGGATCAGCCCCCGCGCCGCGCGGCGACGACGTGGAGGTGAGTCTACAGCTCACGTTCGCTGAGGCCGTGTTCGGTGTCGCCAAGCAGGTCGAGGTGCGGGCCGACAGGCCGTGCGGCACCTGCGGAGGCAACGGCGCCAGCCCCGGCACCGGTCGCGAGACGTGTCCGCAGTGCCACGGCAGCGGACGCATGCGCGAGGTGTCGAGCCTGGGCGGGTTCGGCCAGTTCATCCGCACCAGCACCTGCAGCCTATGCCGCGGCCAGGGGAGCATCGTCAACCATCCCTGCGAAACGTGCCGAGGCACGGGGCGCACGCGCACCACGAGCACGGTGAATGTGGAGGTGCCGGCGGGCATCGCCGACGGCCAGCGCCTGCGCCTCGGCGGCGAGGGCGGCGCGGGCACCCAGGGCGCCCGCGCCGGCGACCTCTACGTGAACATCTCGGTGGAGCCGCACGAGCAGTTCATGCGCGACGGCGACGACCTCGTCTTTCGCCTCGACCTCACCATGGTCGAGGCGGCGCTGGGAACCACCACCTACGTGCCGGCTCTCGACGGAGACATCGAGGTCACCATCCGCCCCGGCGCGCAGCCGGGTGAGACCAAGGTGTTCCGCAACCGTGGCGTGCCCGTGTTGCAGGGCCACGGCCGCGGCGATCTCATGGTGGTGGTGAATGTGCTCGTGCCGCGGCACCTCACCGCCGAGCAACGAGAGGTGCTGAAGCGCTTCGCCGCCCTCACCTCCGAGGCCAACTACGAGCCCGACCAGAGCTTTCTCGACAAGGTGCGGGCCGTCTTTCGTCAGTGAGGCGGCCCGCGTACACGCGGTACACGCTGCGCCTCACAGCCGACGCGGCGGCCGCGAGCGCCGGCCGGCAGCCGGCGGTGCCCACTGCCTCGCAGGCCGCCGGGGCCATCGCGCAGGCCGACGACTGGTCCGGCGCCGCCGCCGCTTACGCTTTTCGCCCCGATCCCCAGGCGCTCAACTACGTGTGCCCCGAGGCCGTTGCCCTCATCGCGGAGCTGCAGCCGGCCGGCTGGCAGGAAGACGAGGTCGGGGTCACGCTCACGTTCTGGCTACCGGAGGGCGACGGAACGTCGCCGCGGGCGGCGCGGGCGCTGTCCCGCCTGGGTGCCCTCGGGCAGCTTCAAGTGACCAGTGAACGCGCGGGCTGGGAAGACGCCTGGCGGCGCTTTCACACGCCGCATACCATCGGCAGGCTCTACTTGCGGCCGCCGTGGTACCCGGCGCGCGACGACCTGCTCGACATAGTTGTGGAGGCCGGCCTGGCCTTCGGCACCGGCGCACACGCCAGCACGCGGCAGTGCCTGGAGGAGATCCAGGAGATGACTCCCGGGTCGCTGCTCGACCTGGGCAGCGGCAGCGGCGTGGTGTCGTTCGCGGCGCTGCGCCTGGGGTTCGCGCCGGTGTGGGGCATCGACGTCGACCCCGTGGCGGTGCAGGCTGCGGCGGGCAACGCCGCCCTCAATGAGCTTTCGCCCGTCTTCCTGGTGGGCGACGCCACCGACCCGGGCTATCGCCCGCCGGCGGCCGACACCGTGGTCGCCAACATCGCTCTGAGGCCCATCTTGCGCCTGGCGCGGCGCTTCGCGCCGGGCCCCGCGGGGCTCGCGCTCGCCGCACGGCACGTACTGCTCGCCGGTCTGCTCGTGGAGCAGGGCGAGGAGGCCAAGGCGGCGTTTCCTCAGTACGGGGTCGTCAACCGTCGCACTGACGGCACCTGGCTGATGCTCCATCTGGCGAGGCTCCCATGATCCGCGTGAGCAGTGCTTTCGTGGGCTGCAAGGTCAGTCAGGCCGATAGCGAACAGGCGCTTGCCGAGATGCTGACCGCAGGCTTGCGGCCGGCGCTCTCTCGCACTGACGCCGAGGTAGTGGTGGTGCACACCTGCTGCGTTACGTCCGAGGCCGAGCGCAAGTCGCGTCAGCTCGTGCGCCGGCTGGCGCGCGAAGGCCGACGCGTGGTGGTGGCCGGCTGTGCCGCGACACTTCGTCCCCAGCAGTTCGTCGCCCTCGGCCTGGAGGTGTGCGAGGGGCAGCCCGACTGGGCGGCCGTCGCGCGCCGGCTGGCCGCGCCGATCACGTCGGCCGCCGGTCACCTACCCGCGGCCGCGGCGCCCGCGGCCGCGTCCCATGCCGCGCGCTCGTCCGCCGCCGCGACTCGCACCCGGCTGACCCTTAAGGTCCAGGACGGCTGCGCCGCGCGGTGCAGCTACTGCGCCGTGCGCCTGGTGCGCGGGCGGCCGCGCTCCACGGCGCTGCGCGACGTTCTCGCGGCCGCCCGCGCCGGCCTCGCGACCGGCTGCGGTGAGGTGGTGCTCAGCGGCATCGACCTGGGCGCCTGGCGCGACGGCGGCGAGCGCTTGCCCGACCTGGTGGCGGCGCTGCTCGAGCTGCCGGAGCTGGCGCGCCTGCGCCTCTCGTCGCTCGAGCCGGGCCAGGTTGACGACCGTCTTCTCGAGGTCCTCGACCACCCCCGGGCGGCGCGTCATCTTCACTTGCCTTTGCAGTCGGCGGACGACGGCGTGCTGGCCGCCATGCGGCGGCCGTACACGTTCGCCGAGTACCGCGAGATCACCGCGCGAGCGCGTGCTCGGCGCCCCGGCGTGCTGCTCAGCACCGACGTGATCGTGGGGTTCCCGGCAGAGGACGAGGCCGCGTTCGCGCGCACCGTGGCGTGCCTGCGGAGCGGCCTGTTCGGCCGTGTGCACGTGTTCGCCTTCTCGCCGCGGCCGGGCACGGCGGCAGCGGAGCTGCCGCCCCTCCCGGCCGCAGTCGTCAAGGAGCGCATGCGGCGCGCGCTGGCGGCCGCCGCGGCGGCCGCCCAGACGGCGCGCCTGGCGATGATCGGCCGTCACGCCGAGGTGCTGGTCGAAGAGCGGCGCGACGGCCTCTACAAGGGGTACAGTTCGGAGTATGTTCGTTACTATCTCCACGGTGTAGCTGAGCTTGGGTCCTTGGTGCGGGCGGTCGCCGATCGCACGTACCGTGACGGTCTGGGGTCCCCATCTTGGGAACGGCGCCATCCTGTACGCTTTCGTCGGCCGCGCCGGGCGGGGCGCGCTCCGCGGCGACGCCCAAGGCAGGCGCCGGCGATGCTGTGCCTATCCACTCTGGGGTACGTTCGGGAGGCATGATATGAGGGAGCTCGGCAAGCTCGAGCAGCAGATCAGAGACGACGCCACGGCGGCTCTCAAGGCCGGCGACAAGCGGCGCCGAGAGGCGCTATCGGCCCTGGTCGCGGCGCTCAAGAAGGAGCGCATCGACGCGCGCCGGGAGCCTACCGAGGCCGACGAGCTCACCGTGCTGAAGCGCGAGCGCAAGCGCCGCCTGGAGGCCTTGGAGCTGTACGAGCAGGCGGGGCGCGCCGACCTCGCCGACCAGGAGCGCTACGAGGAGCAGCTGCTGGGCTCGTACATGCCGGAGGAGCTCGACGCGGCGGCGCTCGCGGAGCTTGTCGACGAGGGCATCGCGGCCACCGCGGCGGTGACTCCCAAAGACATGGGCAAGGTCATGGGCTGGCTTAAGCCCAAGGTCGCCGGTCGCGCCGACGGCAAGACGCTCAGCGGCATGGTCCGCGAGAAGCTCGGGGGCTGACGGCGGTGGCGACGGCGACGCGCATGGTGATCGACCTCGAGAACAACAACGTGGCGCAGGCGCTCGCCGGCGAGCACGATGCGCACCTCAAGATCCTCGAACGCCGTCTGGACTGCCGGCTGACGCTGCGCGGCAACGTGCTGATCCTGGAAGGCCCCGACGATGCCGTCGGCAGGGCGCGGGCGGCGATCGACGAGCTGCTCACCGTGATCCGCTCGCGGCGCCCGGTGAACCCCGCCATCGTGGAGTCGCTCATGGACATCGCCGTGAATGCCTCGGGCAAGCCGTCCGAGGTGTACGGCGACGTGGTGCTCTCGCATCGCGGCCGGCAGATCGGCCCGCGCACGGTGAACCAGAAGATCTACGTCGACGCCATCCGCGCCAGCACGATCACCTTCGGCATCGGCCCGGCCGGCACCGGCAAGACGTACCTGGCCACGGCCATGGCGGTGAGCGCCTTCTTCAGCAAGCAGGTGGGCCGCATCATCCTCACTCGCCCGGCGGTGGAGGCGGGGGAGAGCTTGGGCTTTCTTCCCGGCACGGTCTCGGAGAAGGTCGACCCCTACTTTCGGCCCCTCTTCGACGCGCTCTACGACATGATCGACGGCGAGAAGCTCGCCAGCCTCATCGAGAAGGGCGAGATCGAGGTAGCGCCGCTGGCCTTCATGCGGGGACGCACACTGAACGACTCGTTCATCATCCTGGACGAGGCTCAGAACACCTCTCCCGAACAGATGAAGATGTTCCTCACGCGCCTCGGCTTCGGCGCCAAGATGGTCGTCACCGGCGACGTCACTCAGATCGACTTGCCTCACACTCGCACCTCGGGGCTCGTCACTGTGCCTGATGTGCTGCACGGCATCGACGACATCGCGATCGTGCACTTCGACGGCCACGACGTGGTGCGCCACAAGCTGGTGCAGCGGATCGTGAACGCGTACAAGGACCACGGCGATCGGCTCGAGGCCGCCAAGGCTCAGCGGCCGGCGGCCGCACACCCCCCGGCGAAGGACGGCGTGTGAACCTGGTGGAAGTCATCAATTGGACTCGTGTGGAGATTCACAACGAGGCGGTCGCGCGGCTGGTATCGCGAGCCCTCGAGGCGGAAGGCGTGGACGGCGCGGAGCTCACCGTGGAGTTCGTCGGCGAGCGCCGCGTGCCGGCGCTCAACGGCGAGTATCGCGGCAGAGACGAGGTCACCGACGTGCTCTCGTTCCCGCTCGAGGACGCCGGCGAGCCCGCCGCGCCGGGGGCGCCCAGGCGGCCGGCAGCGCGGGTCGCCGAGCCGGTCGGGGAGTCCGCCGCCCTGCCGCCGCTACAGCTGGTGGTTCAGGGCCCGCCGCGTCTCCTCGGCGACGTGATCGTGTGCGCGCGCCAGGCGCTGCGCCAGGCGCGCGCCGACGGGCTGCCGCCGGCCTTCGAGCTGGCCGTGCTGCTGGTGCACGGCGCGCTCCATCTCCTGGGCTACGACCACGAGGTCGACGCGGGGCAGATGGCCGTGCGCCAGGCCGAGATGCTCGAGCTCGTCGACTGGGAGGCCTTGCTTGGCGCGTCGCGGTAACCTGCTGCGGAGTTTCAACTGGGCGTTCGACGGCATCGTTCACGCGCTGCGCTACGAGCGCAACATGTGGATCCATTTCGGCATCGCCGGTCTGGTGCTGCTGGCCAGCTTATTCTTCGCGCTCTCCCGCCTCGAGGTGATCGCGCTGCTCGTGGCGATCTCCTTCGTGCTCATCACCGAGATGCTCAACACGGCTCTCGAACACGTGGTCGACCTGGTTACCGACGAGGACGACCCCCGCGCCCGGATCGCCAAAGACGTGGCCGCCGGCGCGGTGCTCATCGCCGCCGTGAACGCCCTGGCGGTGGCCTACCTGGTGTTCTACGACAAGATCACCAACGTGCCGTACACGGTGCTCACCAAGCTGCGCGCCTCGCCCATCGACGTCATGGTCATCTCTCTCGTAATCGTGATGATGGCGGCGATCGCCGTGAAGGCCTTCACGCACCGTGGCACAGCGTTTCGCGGCGGTCTGCCGTCGGCGCACGCCGCCGTCGCCTTCGCTGCGTGGGTGGCCATCACATTCGTGGCCGCCAATACCGGCTACGCGCTGCCCATCTCGGCAATCTCCCTGTTCCTCGCCGTGCTGGTGGGGCAGAGCCGCATTCAGGCCGGTATCCACAGCGTACTGGAGGTCGCCGTGGGCGCGGCGCTGGGCGCCGTCATCGCGATCGTGATCTTCCGCCTCTGGTACCCGCTGTGAGTCGCGCCGCCGACCTCGCCGAGCGCTTGCTCTTCCAGGAGGCCACGACGCTTGCGGCACGTGGCTACGCACCGTATTCGGGGATGGCCGTGGGAGCGGTGGTGGTCGGGCCTTCGGGTCGCAGCCATCACGGCGTGAACGTCGAGAACGCCTCGTACCCCGCGGGGCTCTGTGCCGAGCGCGCCGCGCTGGCGGCCATGGTCGCGTGCGGCGAGCGCACCCTGCGCTATGTGGCGGTCGCCGCCAGCTCCGGCGGCGACTGCCTGCCCTGCGGCTTCTGCCTGCAGGCGCTGGCGGAGTTCGGCGATCCCTTGATCGTCGCCCGCGTGGGCGGGGAACTGCGTGTGCAACTGCTCAGTGAGCTGCTCACGGCGCCGTTCGCCCTGGGCGCGGGAGACGAGCCGGGCGGCCGGGGTGAGGCCGGCGGCACGCCGCCGCGCTCCGGCGAGGCCGGCCGGTGAGCGCGGACTTCCGGTCCGGCTTCGTGGCCGTCTTCGGCCGGCCCAACGTGGGCAAGTCGACGCTGGTCAACGCGCTCGTGCGGCGCAAGGTGAGCATCGTCAGCGATCACCCGCAGACCACGCGCCGGCGCATCACCGGCGTGGTGAATCTGGACGGCTGCCAAGTGGTGCTGCTCGACCTGCCGGGGTTTCAGAAACCGTTCGACTCGCTCACTCGGCGCATGCAATCCACGGTCGACGACGCGCTGTCGGAGGTGGACGCCGCCTTGGTGCTGCTCAACGCCGCGGAGGAGTTCGGCGGCGGCGATCGCTACATCGCCCGCGCCGTGGCCGGCGCCGAGCTGCCGGCGGTGTTCGCCCTGAACAAGATAGACCTGGTAGACGGCCCTCGGCTGGGCGCGCGCCTCGTCGCGGCGCGGGCGCTCGCCCAGGGCCACGACGTGCTGCCCGTCTCGGCGCTGCGCGGCGACGGCCTGGGCCAGGTGCTGGCCCAGCTTGCCGCCGCCATGCCCGTGGGCCCGGTGTACTTCCCCGAAGGCCAGCTGAGCGACCAGCCGCTGGAGATGCTGGTCGCCGAGCTGGTTCGCGAACAGGCCTTGCGGCGCACGCGTGACGAGGTGCCGCACGCCGTGGCCGCCGAGGTGACGGGCATCACCGAGCGCAGCGACCGTCCGCTCGTGGAGATCGAGGCCAGCCTGATCGTGGAGACCGAGTCGCAGAAGGCGATCGTGGTGGGCAAGGGAGGGCGCGTGGTGAAGGCCATCGGCAGTAGCGCCCGCCACGAGATCGAGACCGTCCTCGGCGTGCAGGTGTTTCTCGACCTGCGGGTGAAGGTGCGCAAGCGCTGGCGGCGCGACGAGCGCTTCATAGAACGCCTGCTCTGAGGCCGGTGGCCGACCGGTCTTTGCTATACTCGTAGCGACTTCAGTTATCCATTGCCTCTGCTTGGAGGGCGACGGCGTGCACGCCGAGGAACTCGCCAAGACCATTGATCACACGCTGCTCAAGGCCGACGCCACGTCCTCTGATGTGCAGCGTCTCTGCCGCGACGCCGCCAAGTATCACTTCGCGGCGGTGTGCCTGTTCCCGCACTTCGTCTCGCTGGCCGACAGCATGCTGCGCGGCGCGGATGTGAAAGTGTGCTCGGTGATCTCATTTCCCTTCGGTGCCGACACGGCGCGCGCCAAGGTGGTGGCCGCGGAAGACGCGGTGGCCAGGGGGGCCGACGAGATCGACGTGGTCATCAACCTGCCGGCGCTGCTCTCGGGCGACTTCGGCGATGTGCGCAACGAGCTCGCCAGCGTGGTGCGCGCGGTGCGCCTCAAGGGCATCAACAGCGGCCGTGGAGTGGTGGTCGTGAAGGCCATCATCGAGACGTGCTACCTCACCAACAAGATGAAGAAGCTGGTCTGCAAGATCTGCGAGCAGGCCGGCGTCGATTTCGTGAAGACCTCCACCGGCTTTGGTCCCAAAGGAGCCACGGTGCACGACGTGGAACTGCTACGTGACTGTCTCGACGAGCATATCGGGGTCAAGGCCTCGGGTGGCATTCGCACCTTTCGCGACGTGGAGCTCATGATCAACGCGGGCGCTGCCCGGGTAGGCACCAGCGCCGGCGTCGACATCATGAAGGACTATCTCGGCTGACGGCGGGCGGCGCGCCAGAGCGAAGGAGACCAATCATCGATCCCACCACCTTCCTCGGCCAGGTGCGCTACAACGCCGACGGTCTCGTACCCTGCGTGGTGCAGGCGGCAGGCGGCGAGGTGCTCATGGTCGCCTACGCCAGCGCCCAGGCGCTCGCCGCCACCTTGGCGACCGGTGAGACGCACTTCTGGAGCCGCAGCCGCAAGGAGCTCTGGCACAAGGGCGCGACCAGCGGCAACGTGCAGCGCGTGCTGGCCGTGCGCCTCGACTGCGACCACGACACGGTGCTCCTCGAGGTGGCGCCGGCGGGCCCGGCCTGCCATACCGGCGCCGTGAGCTGCTTTCGCGACGAGGCCAACGACGGCGCCTTCGTAGAGTTGGAACGGCGGCCGGGGAGAGGGTGAGGCCCACGGCCACCTGGTTCTGGAAGCGCTTGGGCTTCGCCGGTGTGCTTCTTCTCGCCGTGCTCGCCCTCGCCCTTGCTCTGCGTCTCAAGGGCGTCGCTTGGGGGCTGCCGTACAGCTTCGTGAACGCCGACGAGAGCGTCGTCGTGCCCAAGGGTTTCGCCGTCGCTCGTGGGCACCTGAATCCTCAGTTCTTCTACTACCCTTCGCTCTTCTTCTACCTCCTGGGCGTCGTCTACCTGGTGGCCACGCCGGTGCTGTGGCTGCTGCGTCACGCGAATCCGCTGGCGATGGGCACCTACGTGCTCGATCCGGGACCGTACTTCCTGCTCGGCCGGTTGGTGTCGGTGGCGTGCGGCACGGCGTCGGTGTACCTGGTATACCGCCTGGGCCGGCTCGCCTTCGGCCGCCCGGCCGGGCTGCTGGCGGCGCTCTTCCTGGCGGTGGCACCGCTGCACGTGGCGTATTCGCACATGGCCGTCACCGACATGACCGCCAGTACCCTCTCGCTGCTCGCCCTGCTGCTGCTCGTGGAGGCCGCGCGCGGCCGCGGTCGGCGCTGGCTCTTCGCCGGCGCGGTGGTCGCCGGCCTCGCGACCTCCACCAAGTACAACCTGGGGATGCTGCTTCTGCCGGCCGCGGTGGCGGCGGTGTACGTGTATCGCGGCGACGTAGCGCGGCGCGCGGCCGCGGGTGGCCGCTCCCCGCTGCTCTGGGCGCGCCTCCTGGCCACCCGTGTGTGCCTGCCGATGCTCGTGGCCTTCGTCGCCGCCTCGCCTTTCGTCGTGCTCGACGCGCCCGCCTTTGTGCACGATTTCTTGCTGCAAAACCGCATCATGTCGCGCGGCTGGCTGGGGTTCGAGCACGCCGGCAATGGCTTCCTGGTACAACCTGCACGTCAACCTTGGCGGCACGATGGGCCTGGTCTTGCTGGCGCTGGCGGTCGCCGGGGTGGGCTGGGCGCTCTGGCGTCGCACCGTCGCCGATCTGATCCTGGCGCCTTACGTGATCGTCTACTTCGCCTACGTGAGCACGTGGAAGGAGCTGGCCGATCGCTACCTGCTGCCGGTGCTTGCCCTGTTGCTGCTGCTGGCGGCGCGCCTGGTGGCTCACGGGTTCGCCCGTGCTCTCGACCATCTCGCCGAGACGGAGCCTGCGAGCGAACTTGTGGTCGCCCCCGCCACCGGGGCGCAGAGTGGCGCGCTGCTCACCAGGTGGGCCGTGACGGCGGCGGCGGCGCTCTTCATCGCCTCCGCCTGCGCGCTCCCGCTGGTCGATTCGGTGAGGTTCGATGGCACGCTGCGAGGACGCGATGTACGCGTGCGTGCCGTGGCCTGGGTGGATCACCACGTGCCCGCCGGCAGCACGGTCGCCAGCGAGAACTACGGCCCGCCGCTGGTGCCCATGTTCGACAAGAAGTACTTCGCCGGCACGGGCACTCCGGCCTACCACCTGCTGCCGCTTGCCCTGCCGCAGCCCGGGGTGCCCAACATCAGCCACACCTTGGGCTGGCTGCGCGCGAACGGCGTGCAGTACGCGATCCTCAGCTCGAAGGTGTACGGCCGGGTCATGGCCGCCGCCGCCGACTACCCGGGCATCGTCGCCTTCTATCGCGGTCTGGGCCAAGCGGGCCGCCTCATCAAGGTGTTCACTCCGGGGCCGGGCGAGCGGGGGCCGGTTCTCAAGGTGTACCGGCTGGCGGGCGGCAGCCGCGCTAGCGCAGGCTGACGTACGCGCCCAGCCCCACGGGCACGGGCAGCCAGAAGTTGATCAGGCGGTAGACGAGCACGACCGCCACCGCCGCGCTCGACCCAGGCCAAACCCCACCAGCAAGGCGATCATCACGCCCTCCACGGCGCCAAGGCCGCCGGGAGTGGGCGAGAAGGTGCCCACCACGTTGGCGACCGTGTACGCGATGACCAGGTAGGGCAGCGAGACCCAAAGGTGAAAGGCGACCATCACACTCACCAGGCAGGCGACGTCGAGGGTCCAGTAGCAGGCGGCCTCAGCAAACGTGCGCAGGTGGTGCCAGCCGTCGCGACGCAGCCGTCGCCAGCCGTCCACCACGCCGTCGAGCCATTCGTCGAGGACCTCATACGAGATGTCGAATACCTTGATGCGCCGGCCCAGCCGATCGACGACCTGGCGCATGCGACGGCGCAGCGAGGTGGGGTGATAGAGCAGCCAGAACCCGTAGCCGGTGGCGAGCATGAGGGCCAGGACGGCGGCACAGGCCACGAACAGCCCTACATCGTCGGCCTCGCCGCGCAACACCAGCGAGAGCAGCCCGAAGCCGAAGAGGGCGAACAGCACGCTGTAGGCGAAGGCGTTCTGGAAGATCACCGCGATGAGCACCCGCGAGTGGGGCATGCCGCGCTTTTGCAGCACACGGTAGGTCACGGCCGCGCCGCCCACGCCGCCGGCGGAGAAGAGGTGCGCGGCGGCCAGTCCGGCGAGATTGATGCGCAGCGCCAAGGCGAGGTTCACGGGGTGTTGCAGCAGCCTCATGAGGCGGCGGAACAGGAGCGAGTAGCAGACCAGGGAAGCCGCCTGGGCGACCGCTGCCAGCACGAGGATGGGCCAGCTCGCCTCGCGCACCAGGTCGAGAGCGTGCCGCTGGCCGGCGAGGCGGGGGACGATGAGGAACAGAGCGACGACGATCAGCACGAAGATCAGAGCGGCGCGCAGTCGGTGCCGGCGCGATGGCTCTGGAGCACCACCGACGCCGAGTTACGTATTGCTATCGCGTCAGGTATTTTATTTCCTAAGTGATTCCAGTTTCAACACCCTGCTCTTCTGCTGTTTTACACGAGTGTTTTATTAAACTGATTATATCACATGGTTTTTGCCTAATTTCATCTATTTTCGTTAAGGATTTGAATTGCTCGACAACAGATTTTGCTTCCTCAATGGTTATATCCATTTCTTTTATAATATCATTTACCTCATTGAAATCCTTTTTATCTAATTTCATTTTTAATACTTGAAGAAACGTATCAGTAGCATCAATTGGATTGCCCAATTTATGTGCAGCCTTAAATGCTACATCTTTCCATGCTGTTTCCCTCTCTGCTATAAATCGCTTCTTTTTTTCTTCCTCTAACAAAGATTTAGAGCGTAATAATTCGTCACTCAGAGTTACATTCTCCTCATATAACTCTTCGGGTGTTTTTCTATACTTAGATTTAATTCTAGATTGCTAGAAAAATATTTGAATGCAATTTGTGGATAATTTTGTATTAAATTTGTTAAGTAATTTGAATCCCAAGTTCTTATTCTAAGATTTACGGGCTGTTTTCTGTGCCTTATTCGTAATTCGGTTTGTTCTATTCGTCTTTCAAATAGTTCATTTTGTTCATCTCCTTCTTTTTTTAAAATAAACAAAACAGTAATGGGTTCGTCAAATCTTATTCTTTCTTTTGTAAATAAATCTGGTGATTCAAGATTTCTTTGAAGTCGAATCAAAAAATATTCGGGGTCATTAATTAAGATTTCTAGTAGTCTCCTTGCTGGTGAACGATTTCCCGTAATTATTAGCCATAATTCTTGATACTCATACCCATCTCAATATTTTTAGGTAATGAAGCTATAACATCAATTTCAGGTAATTTCTTTTCCCAACTTACTCTTTTAAAACCCATTTGTGAAATTAACTCAAAGCATAGGTTATCAAATTCACGAGGATCGAGTTTCCTAAATCTATTATATAAGAAGGTTCAGCTATTCTTTTTGAAAATGGTGAATAAGACTTAAATCTCGTGGGATTTTTTATATAATCCTTTAGAAAAGATTTGAAGTTACTTTTAAATCGTTCAATTCCTTTTTT
>CAWKEZ010000027.1:0-14989 GCA_963848545.1 uncultured Thermoleophilia bacterium | reverse complement strand
ATGCAACAGGCTCGCCCAGGGCGGAGAGCACCTCGGGCGGCACGGGGGTCGGTCCGGGGTGAGGAGAAAGCGCTTGAGCATCTTCATCGTCCTTTCTGGAATTCAGGGCAATCGGCGCGCCGCAAACAGGTGATCCACGAGTGCGTACGGGTCCGAGGCGCCATTCTAATGAACGCTGGGGCCGTCGCAAACGATGGCGGCAGAGTACCGACAGGACGATCGCGTGATCGTCAGACGAGGGAGCAGACGGACCGGTCGTAGACCGACCGGCACTTCGAGGTGAGACGCGGGAGACGGCTGAGCGGGCGGGGCGGCTTAGCCGCCCCGCCCGCTCCAGCCGTCACGACGGGCGATGTGTCGAGTCTCGCATGAGCGGAAGTCTAGCCGACGCCCCGGCGCACTGTCCAGCGGGGGCGGCACGGCCGGCACAGGGCCCTGCCCACGGCAACGCCGGGCCCCGCAGACGGCGTGACGCTGGGCAACGGCGGGAACACTCCGTTGTCCACCAACAAGGAGCGGTTTCCCATGAGCATCAGGGATGCATCCATCATGCCGGTACTGGCCGTCGACGATCTTGACCGGGCGATCGGCTTCTACCGCGACAAGCTCGGGCTTGAGGTACGTCGCTCGGAGCAAGACCCCACCAGTGCTGTGGTTGAGGCAGGCGACTCACACCTCCTCCTCTACGTCACCAGCTACAGGCGCGGCGAGAACACCGTGGCGTCGTTCAACGTCAAAGACGTGGAGAGCACGGTCGAAGATCTGCGCGCCCGCGGCGTCACGTTCGAGGAATACGACCTGCCGGGTCTGAAGACGACCAACGGCGTCGTTACGCAAGGCGACCTGCACGCCGCCTGGTTCAAAGACAGCGAGGGCAACACCATCGCGATCACTACGGAGCTAGCGGAGGTCGCGAGGAAGGCCGCCTGACGGCCGGACTCGCGCCGCAACGGCGACGGGGCGGCGGGAGCGCCTTGCGGGCGCTCCCGCCGCCCCGTTCGCGAGGCAGGCCGAGCCGACCTCACACGTCGATGTCGAGCCCGCCCTCGGAGATCCAGCTCATCATGCCGCGCAGCTCCTTGCCGACCGTCTCGATGAGATGCTCCTTGCCGCGGCGCTGCAGGGCGTTGAACACGGGGCGGTTGGCCTGGTTCTCGAGGATCCACTCTCGGGCAAACTCGCCACTCTGGATCTCGGCGAGCATGCCGCGCATGGTGTCGCGCACACTCTCGTCGATAACCCGCGGACCGCGCGTGAGATCGCCGTACTCGGCGGTATCGCTGATCGAGTAGCGCATGCCGGCGATACCCTTCTCCCAGATGAGATCGACGATGAGCTTGAGCTCGTGCAGGCACTCGAAGTAGGCGATCTCGGGCTGGTAGCCCGCCTCGACGAGCGTGTCGAAGCCGGCCATAACCAGCTCGGTACAGCCGCCGCAGAGAACCGCCTGCTCGCCGAAGAGGTCGGTCTCGGTCTCCTCGGCGAAGGTGGTCTCGAGGCCGCCGGCGCGCAGGCCGCCGATGCCGGCGGCGTAGCTGAGCGCGAGGTCGTGGGCCTTGCCGCTGGCATCCTGATACACGGCCACCAGCACGGGCACTCCCTTGCCCTCCTCATACTGACGGCGCACCAGGTGGCCGGGCCCCTTAGGCGCGACCATGGAGACGTCGACCGACTTGGGCGGCACGATCTGGCCGAAGTGGATGTTGAAGCCGTGCGCGAACATGAGCATGGCGCCGGGCTTGAGATTGGGGGCCACGTCGTTCCTGTACACCACGGCCTGCGTCTGGTCGGGCACGAGCATCATGACGACGTCGGCCTTCTTGGTGGCCTCGGCGGCCGAGAGCACGGCGAAGCCGGCCTTCTCGGCGCGCACGGCGTTGGCCGTGCCCTGGAGCTCGCTGACGACCACCGTGACGCCCGAGTCGCGCAAGTTCTGAGCGTGCGCGTGACCCTGGCTGCCGAAGCCGATGATAGCCACCGTCTTCGCCTGGATCAGAGTTAGGTCGGCGTCTTTGTCGTAGTACATGTGGGGTCTCCTCCTCTGGACGGCCCACGGGCCGGGGTGCACTCGGAAGCTTGAACTTTACTGCCTGCGGCGGGACGGGGCAACGCCGCGCGCCGGCCGGCCGACACCGTTCAGGGCAAGCTGTCTCCCGGGAAGCTCCGACACGGGTGAACCTCATAGGTGAAGACCCCCGCGCGCACGCCGGGATCTTCCTCCATGATCTTCACGACGTCCTCGACGCCGGTCGCGTAGATGCCTACTCCCGCCAGCTAGCTGTCGTCGGCGACGCGGCACACGATGGGCAGCACTCCGTCGGCGCGCAGCGCGAAGTTACGCCTGCCGTGCTCCCATATGATCTTGTCCACGCCGGGCGTATCGTGCTTGGCCGTGGCCTTGAGCAGCACCAGGCAGTAATCACGCGAGCGTGGGAGCATCTGCCGCATGTACTCGTCACTGATCTCCGTCATGTGGGTCACCTCGTATCTCCGATGCCACGCAGCAGCGCGATGTGGGTCGCCGTCACCTCCTCACCTCAGCTGATCCATGGCAAAGGGCCGGCGTGCGGGCGCTAGACACCGCAGGCGATCTAACGAGGGGGCGCCGCAGGTACACCACTCACTAGCCCCGCCCGCGCCCGATGGCGATGGTGCCGGTGCGCACCACCGCGAGGATGCCCAGCGGTTGCAGCAGGGTGAGAAGAGCCTCGACCTTGTCGTTGGTGCCGACCACGCGCAGCGTCACCGAGCGACGCTCGACGTCGACGATCTTGGCGCTGAAGATCTCCGCGACCTGCAGCACCTCGGTGCGTTTGTCGCCCTCGGCGTTGACCTTCACCAGCAACAACTCCGCGGCGATCATGCCGACGGGGTCGAGGTCGCGGATCTTCACCACGTTGATGAGCTTGTGGAGCTGCTTGGTGACCTGGTCGACGGGGTGCTCCTCGCCGTCGATGGTGATGGTGATGCGACTCAGGGCAGGGTCTTCGCTCTGACCGACCGCCAAGCTCTCGATGTTGAAGCCGCGACGCGCGAAGAGCCCCGCGACCCTGGTGAGCACACCGGGCTTGTTCTCGACCAGCACGGAGAGTGTGTGCTTCATGGCGTCTTCCTTCCGCGCCTGCCGTGGCCACCGATCATCTCGGTGATCTCCGAGCCCGCCGGCACCATGGGAAAGACGTTCTCCTCCGGCGGCCACCTTGAAATCGATGATCGTGGGGCGCCGGCGGCGATGGCCTCGCGCAGGGCCGGCTCCACCTGGTCTTTCTCGGTCACGCGCAGGCCCACCGCGCCGAAAGCGTCGGCGAGCAGCTTGAAGTCTGGCTGCACCTCGATGCAGGTGAACGAGTAGCGCTTGTTCCAGAAGAGGTCTTGCCACTGCCGCACCATCCCCAGGAACCCGTTGTTGAGGATGCAGACGATCACCGGCACGTTATAGTTCACGGCGGTGGTCAGCTCCTGCACGGTCATCTGAAAACCGCCGTCGCCGCTGATGTCTATCACCGTGGCGTCTGGGCGGCCGATCTTGGCGCCGATGGCAGCCGGCAGCCCGAAGCCCATGGTGCCGAGACCACCGGAGCTGATGAACTGCCGCGCGAAGGTATAGGTGTAGTACTGCGTTGCCCACATCTGGTGCTGGCCGACATCGGTGCACACCACGGCGCCGTGACCGGTCACGCGGTCGATCTCTTCGACCACGAACTGGGGTGCCAGGGTGCCGTCGGCCGGGTCGTCGTAGTGCAGCGGGAACTCCTCCTTGCGCGAGGCGATGCGCGCCAGCCAGGCGGCAGTGCGCTCGGCGGGCCATTCCATGCCCTCGAGCTCTTTGATGAGCCCGGTCACCACCTGCCGGGCATCGCCCACTATGGGGATGAGCGGCTCCACGTTCTTGCCGATCTCGGCCGGGTCCACGTCGATGTGGATCACGCGGGCGTGCGGCGCGAACGCCTTGAGCTTGCCGGTGACACGGTCGTCGAAGCGCGCCCCGATGGCAATCAGCAGGTCGCACTCGTGGACGGCGTAGTTGGCCGCGACCGTGCCATGCATGCCCAGCATTCCCATGGCCAGCTCGTGAGTCTCGGGAAAGGCTCCCAGCCCCATGAGCGTGGTCGCCGCCGGCAGGCGCCGCAGCTCGGCCAGCTGCAGCACCTGCGGCGCGGCGCCCGCGCTGATCACTCCGCCGCCCAGGTACAGCACCGGCCGTTCGGCCTCGTTGATGGCCCGCGCGGCCGCCCTGACCTGCCTGATGTGGCCGGTCAACGTGGGCTTGTACCCCGGGAGATCGGCGCGTTCGGCGCGGTGGTAGGCCGTGTCGCCCAGCGCCACGTCGACCGGGATGTCGATGACCACCGGGCCGGGCCTCCCCGTGGAGGCGATGTGGAACGCCTCGTGCACGATGCGGGCAAGATCGTTCGGATCCTTGACGAGGTAGGAGTGCTTCACGATGGGCAGCGTGATGCCCGTCATGTCGGCCTCTTGGAAGGCATCGGTGCCGATGAGGTCGCTGCGCACCTGCCAGGTGATAGCCACCAGCGGGATCGAGTCGAGGTAGGCGTTGGCGATGCCTGTGACCATGTTGGTCGCGCCCGGGCCGCTGGTGGAGGTACACACGCCCACCTTGCCCGTGGCCCGCGCGTAGCCGTCGGCGGCGTGCGCCGCTCCCTGCTCGTGGCGCACCAGCACATGGCGCAACGTCTTGGCGTCGTAGAGGGCGTCGTAGAACGGAATGGCGACGCCGCCGGGGAACCCGAACATGACGTCGCACCCCTCGTCTTCGAGGGCCTGGACGAGGGCCTGTGAGCCCTTCATCCGTTTGTCTGGTGTCATTGCAACACAGCTCCCTTCTCCGCACCGGAGACGAGTTTGACGTAACGGGCCAGATAGCCGGTTACGCCTGCGCGCGGCGTGGCGGGCGGCTGTGCCGCCCTGCGCCGCGCTAACTCCTCTTCCGGAACGTCGAGGGTAAGCGTGCGAGCTGGGATATCGATGGCGATGGCGTCGCCATCCTGGATCAGGCCGATAGGGCCGCCGGCCTGCGCCTCGGGCGCCACGTGGCCGATCGCGGCCCCGCGTGTGGCGCCGCTGAAACGGCCGTCGGTGATGAGCGCCACATCTTTGTCGCGGCCCTGACCGGCGAGCATGGAGGTGGCACTGAGCATCTCCGGCATGCCGGGCGCGCCCTTGGGGCCCTCGTTGCGGATCACGATCACCGAGCCCGTGTGGATGGCGCCGGCGGCGATCGCCGCGGTGGCGTCGCGCTCGCTCTCGAACACTTGCGCCGGACCGCTGTGCCGCAGCATCTCGCCGGCCACGGCGCCCTCCTTGACCACGGCGCCGTTGGGCGCCAGGTTGCCGAACAGCACGGCGAGGCCGCCGGTGGCGTGGTGCGGGCGCGCCAGCGGGCGGATGACCTCGGGATCGGTCACCCGCGCGTCGGCGACGGCGTCGGCGATGGAGCCGCCCGCCACCGAGCGGGGCGCACCGTCCATGAGCCCGGCGCTCAGCAGCAGCTGCATAACGGCCTGGATGCCGCCGGCGTGGTAGAGGTCTTCCATGTGGTGAACTCCAGACGGCGCCATGCTGCAGATGTGCGGCACCTTGGCCGCCACCTCGTTGACCCGCGCCAGCGAGAACTCGAGCCCGGCTTCAGTCGCGATGGCGGCCAAGTGGAGCACCGTATTGGTGCTGCAGCCCAGGGCGGCGTCGGCCGCCAGGGCATTGCCCACCGACGCATCGGTGAGGATGTCGCGCGGCTTGAGATCGGCGGCCAGCACGCCCATGAGGCGGGCGCCGCCGGCCTTGGCGAAGCGCAGCCGCTCGCTGTAGGGCGCAGGGATGGTACCGTTGCCGGGCAGGGCCATGCCGATCACCTCGGCGAGGCAGTTCATGGAGTTGGCGGTGAACATGCCCGAGCACGAGCCGCAGGTTGGGCAGGCGCTACACTCGATGGCCTTGAGACCCTCGTCGTCGAGGTTGCCGGCCTGGTGGCGGCCCACGCCCTCGAAGACGCTGTTCAGGTCGACGGTGCGGCCCTCGAGACGGCCGGCCAGCATGGGCCCACCGCTCACCATAATCGCCGGGATATTGAGACGCATGGCCGCCATGAGCATGCCGGGCACGATCTTGTCGCAAGTAGGCACCAGCACGAGGCCGTCGAAAGCGTGGGCGAGCGCCATGGACTCGACGGTATCGGCGATGAGCTCGCGGCTGGGCAGCGAGTAGTGCATGCCCGCGTGGTTCATGGCGATGCCGTCGCAGATGCCCATCACGCCGAACTCGAAGGGCACGCCTCCGGCGCCCTGCACACCCGCCTTCACCGCCTCGACGATGCCGCGCAAATGCATGTGGCCGGGGACGACCTCGCTGAACGAGTTGGCGATACCGATGAAGGGCTTTTCCATCTCGGCGTCGCTCACACCCAAGGCGCGGAGCAGCGCGCGATGTGGCGCGCGGGCCACGCCCTGCTTGATCTCGTCGCTTCTCACAGTCGTGGTGCCTTTCGTCGCTGTACCGGAGCCGCCGCCACGGGCGGCACCGGCCGTGAGTTATGAATCATACTCGAAGCAACCTCGTCTAGGCGAGGCTGGCGCCGCCCAACGGCAGCCTGCGCGCAGGCGCTCGCCGCGGCCAGAACCGGCACCCCGCGGGGCCCCGAGCCAGCACCGGCGCCGGGCCTGGATTGGCGACCGCTACGCCCGGGCATGGTAGCCATGGATCAGGCGTAGCCGCGGTGCTGTCGCGGCAGGAGTGTCGCGCCGCCACCCGCGGCTTAGCGGCGGGGAGTGGCAACGCGGTCGCGGCGGCAGGGTCGCGGCGGCGACGAGGTGGCGACGCATATACCCCATGGGGTATTATGCAGTCCAGCGAAGCTCCCTCAGGAGGTGGGCCACCGTGGATGCTACCAAGTATGGTATCGGGCGCCAGGTCAGCGGATCGTTTGAGACGGTCTTGCCGCGCGTCCGCGAGGCGCTGGCCGCCGAGGGCTTCGGGGTGATGGCCGAGATCGATGTGCAAAAGGCCATGAAGACGAAGCTCGGCGTAGACGGCAGCCCCTACGTCATCCTGGGCGCGTGTAACCCCAAGCTGGCCCACGCCGCGCTCGCCGCGGAACCCGACCTAGGCCTTCTGCTGCCCTGCAACGTGGTGGTCTACGAGGCCGCCGCAGGCACGCGGGTCGCCGCGGTGAACGCCCAGGCAATGCTCGGCATGGTGGGCAACGAGCAACTCGCGCCCATCGCCGCCGAAGTACAGACAAGGCTCCAGCGCGTCCTCGAGAGCCTCCAGTAGACGACCAGACCATTCGGCAGGAATCACCCTGCCGCGCCAAGGAGGAGCCCACGTGGCCAAAGAAGTAAAGACCCTCACAGACGCGACGTTCGACGACGAGGTCTCTCAGGCGACAGCTCCGCTGATCGTCGATTTCTGGGCACCCTGGTGTGGTCCGTGCAGGATGGTGGGGCCGATCATCGACGAGATCGCCGCGGAGCACGGCGACTCGGTCGCCATCGGCAAGGTCAACGTTGACGAGAACCCCGGCATCGCCAGCAAGTTCGGCATCATGAGCATCCCCACCATCATCCTCTTCAAAGACGGTCAGCCCGCCAAGAAGATCATCGGGGCGCGCTCCAAGGCCGACCTGGAGCGCGAGTTCGAGCTGGCGTGACGGCGGCCGGCGGCTTCGCCGCCGGCCGCCGTCACAGCCCTTCGCCGAGTGGCCCGGCAAAGCCGGGCCACTCGAACTCATCCGCGAGGCATGCTCGCCGCCCCGCGGCCGCGACGTGCCGCTGCTACTTGATGGCGTCGCGCCCGCGCGCGCCGGTGCGGGTGCGTACGGCGTCGTCGACCGGAATGACGAAGATCTTGCCTTCACCGATCTGGTTGCTCTTCAGCGAATCGATGATGGCGGCCACGATGCGCTCTACGTCCTCCTCGAGAACGACCATCTCGACCTTCATCTTGGGATGGAAGCGAAACTCGCCCGGCTTCACGGTCTCCCCGCGGGTGAAGCCCCTCTGCACGCCGAAGCCCTTTACCTCGGCCACCGACATACCCACCACGCCCTCCACGGCCAGCGCCTCGGCGACCATGTCAAGGTTGTACGGCTGTATATAGCACTCGATCTTCTTCATCGTGGCCGCTCCTTTTGTGTCCTCGTCAGGAAGAGCCCGCGGTGGTCCAAGTCACTGATCACAGCTGGCATGTTGTTCGTACTTACCCGAGGCAGAAGCGCCGGCAAACGCCTTGGCACAGGCTCGGCGCGAGTCTGCCGATAGTAACGCGGGCGGCGGCGGAGACCTCCGCTTCCGACATACCGGAAGCCTCCGCCGTGCCCCGCGTAGTCCGTAGCTCAGACGATGCCGTGGTCGAGCATGGAGTCGGCGACCTTGACGAAGCCGGCGATGTTGGCGCCCGCCACGTAGTTGCCGGACACCCCGTACTCGGCGGCAGCCTCGACGCACTGCTTGTGGATGGCCTTCATGATGCCGTGCAGACGGGCGTCCACTTCTTCACGCGTCCAGTTGAGACGCAGGCTGTTCTGGCTCATCTCGAGGCCGGAGGTGGCCACGCCGCCGGCGTTGGCGGCCTTGCCGGGGCCGTAGAGGATCTTCTCGGAAACGAAGAGCTCGACGCCCTCGGGCACGGTGGGCATGTTGGCGCCCTCGGCGAGCACGTAGACGCCGTTGGCCAGCAGGTTCTGCGCGTCCTTGGCGTTGACCTCGTTCTGCGTCGCGCTGGGGAAGGCGCAGTCGGCCTTGTGGTTCCACAGCGGGTTGGTGTCGGCGTTCGGGTCGGCTGGCGTAAAGACGGCACCGAACTTGTCGGCGTACTCCTTGATGCGGCCGCGCCTGACGTTCTTGAGCTCGAGCACGAAGGCCAGCTTCTCACGATCGATCCCGGCCTCGTCGTAGATGTAGCCGCTCGAGTCGCTAAGGGTGACGGCCTTGCCGCCCAGGTCGAGGATCTTCTCGACGGTGTACTGCGCCACGTTGCCCGAACCGGAGACGAGGCAGGTCTTGTCTTCGAGCGTCTGGCCACGGGTGGCGAGCATCTCGGCGGCGAAGTAGACGGCACCGTAGCCGGTCGCTTCCGGACGGATCAGCGAGCCGCCCCAGTTGAGGCCCTTGCCGGTGAGCACACCCACGAACTCGTTCTTGATGCGCTTGTACTGGCCGAACATGAAGCCGATCTCACGGCCGCCCACGCCGATGTCGCCGGCGGGCACGTCGGTGAACTGCCCGATGTGGCGCTGCAGCTCGGTCATGAACGACTGCAGGAACTTCATGACCTCCATGTCGCTCTTGCCCTTGGGGTCGAAGTCCGAGCCGCCCTTGCCACCGCCCATGGGCAGTGTGGTCAGGGAGTTCTTGAAAACCTGCTCGAAGGCGAGGAACTTCAGCAGGCCGAGGTAGACGGTGGGGTGAAGACGCAGGCCGCCCTTGTACGGGCCGAGGGCGCTGTTCATCTCGATGCGGAAGCCCCTGTTGACCTGAACCTCGCCCTTGTCGTCGACCCACGGTACGCGGAACATGAGCACGCGCTCCGGCTCGGCGATGCGCTCGAGGATCTTCATCTTGCGGTAGATCGGGTGCCTGTCGAGGACGACCTCGAGAGACTCCGCCACCTCCTGCGCGGCCTGGTGGAACTCAGGCTCGGCTGGGTTCTTAGCCTTCAGCTTGGCCATGAAATCGTCGACGAATGCGCTCATGTATGCCCTCCGCTAGGTGGTGTAGATCTGGGTAGATCCGGGGCTTCTTTCACGCTCCGGAGCGACGACACGGTGCGTCGGAGCGCCCGGAGTATAGGTCAAGTGGGTCCGCATCGCAGTCGCCACTAGGGCCAAACTTCGGCGTCGATGCTGGGCCAACTGGTACACTGTGTCGAAATCCTACACAGTGGCCCCGGCGAGCGCTGAATCGCCGGCCGGCCGCTTCACCCCCCGTGGCAAGTCTGCAGCACCAACTCGGCTCGTGCGTCCTTGGACATTGTGTACAGTTTTCGGGCATCAGCTTGGCTCCAATTTCGTAATAATTGACTAAGCCGATGCGCGCTCCTATAGTCTCACTGAGAGGGCGCCAGAGCGACCGAGCCCTGCCGCCCACCGCCGCACCGAAATCAACGCGCGAGCGCTCCCGTTGACAACGCGCGCCTGCGCCCGGAAGGCCCGCGATGCGCCCGTAAGACCGGCGCCAGGAAGGAGTGGCACGCACATGGCTCTCAGAACCCCAGAGGAGTTCATCCAGAGCCTCGCCGACCTGCACCTGCAGATCTACCTCTTCGGCGAGAAGGTCGACGACTACGTCAACCATCCGATGATCCGGCCCAGCGTCAACTGCATCGCGATGACGTACGAGCTCGCGCGCCAGCCTGAGTACGAAAGCTTCATGCTCGCCGAGAGCCATCTCACCGGCACCAAGGTCAACCGCTTCACGCACATCCACCAGTCCACCGACGACCTCGCCAAGAAGGTCAAGATGCAGCGTCTGCTGGGCCAGAAGACCGGCTCCTGCTTCCAGCGCTGCGTCGGCATGGACGCCATCAACGCGCTGTACTCCGTGACCTACGAGATCGATCAGGCCAGGGACACCGCATACCACCAGCGCTTCCGGAAGTACGTTCAGTACCTGCAGGAGAACGACCTCGTGGCCGACGGCGCCATGACCGATCCCAAGGGCGACCGCAGCCTCGCTCCGCACCAGCAGCCGGACCCCGACGTGTACGTGCACATCAGCGAGAAGCACCCCGACGGCATCGTCGTACGCGGGGCCAAGGCTCATCAGACCGGCGCCTGCAACTCGCACGAGATCATCGTCATGCCCACCGTGGCCATGCGCCCCGGCGACGAAGACTTCGCCGTGAGCTTCAGCTGCCCGGCCAACGCCGAGGGCGTGAGCTACATCTACGGACGGCAAAGCTGCGACACGCGCAAGCTCGAGGACAACGAGCTCGACGTGGGCAACCCTCAGTTCGGCGGCCAGGAAGCTCTCATGATCTTCGACGACGTCTTCGTGCCCTGGGAGCGCGTCTACATGTGCGGCGAGATCGAGTTCTCCGGCGCCCTCGTGGAACGCTTCGCCGGCTTCCATCGCCAGAGCTACGGCGGCTGCAAGGTCGGCGTTGGCGACGTGCTGATTGGCGCCGCGGCGCTGGCGGCCGACATGAACGGCGTGCCGAAGGCCAGCCACATCAAAGACAAGCTCATCGAGATGACCCATCTCAACGAGACATTGTTCTCCTGCGGCCTAGCGTGTTCGTACGAGGGCGTGAAGATGCCCGCCGGCAATTACCAGATCGATATGCTGCTGGCCAACGTCTGCAAGCAGAACGTCACGCGCTTCCCCTACGAGATCGCCCGGCTCGCCGAAGATATCGCCGGCGGTCTCATGGTCACCATGCCGTCGGCGCAAGACCTGGCCAGCGAGAAGGTGGGCCCCATCGTCGAGAAGTTCCTCGTGGGCCAGTGCGACACGCCCACCATCGACCGCATGCGCGTCCTGCGTCTCGTGGAGAACCTCACACTGGGCGCCGCCGCCGTCGGCTACCGCACCGAGAGCATGCACGGCGCCGGTTCGCCGCAGGCGCAGCGCATCATGATCGCCCGGCAGAGCAACATCGACCACAAGAAGGAGCTCGCCAAGGCTCTGGCCGGCGTGGGCAAGCCATGGGACCGCGGCAGAGCCAAGGTGCCCGCCGCCAGGAGCGCACACTGACCGCTGGCAAGATGGCCGAGAGGGCAACGGCGTCATGAGAGTCCTGTACTGCGGCGGATGCAATCCGCACATCGACCGCCGCGCCGTGGCCGACGCCCTGCCCCCCGACGACGCCGGCGCGGACCCCGGGGTTACCGTGTACCTCAGCGGCTGCCCCCGCGCCTGCGCCTCTGGTCACCTCCTCGCCTGCGATGATCTCGCGGTCGTCGTCGCCGGCGAGCTCGTCGACGGCGTGCCCACGCCCGCCGCCGAGCTCGCACCCGCTGTAATCGCGCGCACGTTGAAGGAGTAGGCGAATGGATTGGAAGACAGACTACGACCGCAAGCGCGTGTCCGCGGCAGAGGCTCTACTGTGCGTCAACTCGGGCGACCGCGTGGTGTTCGCGCACGCCTGCGGGGAGCCGCTCGACCTGGTCGACGCCCTCGTCGCCCGGGCGCCGGAGCTGCGCCACGTGGAGATCGTGCATATGGTCGCCATGGGCAAGGGCGAGTACTGCAAGCCCGAGTACGCCGAGAGCTTCTTTCACAACTCCCTGTTCACCGGGGGGTCCACCCGCGACGCCGTGAACGGCGGCCGCGGCGACTACGTGCCCGTGTTCTTCCACGAGATCCCCAAGCTGCTCTGCGAGGGGTACCTGCCGCCCGATGTAGCGCTCATCCACGTCTGTCCGCCGGACGCACACGGCTTCTGCTCGTTCGGCATCTCGGTCGACTACACCAAACCGGCTGCCCAGGTAGCGAGAACAGTCGTAGCTCAGGTGAACGTCAAGATGCCACGCACGCACGGCGACTCTTTCATCCACGTCTCCGACATCGACTACATCGTCGAGAGCGACCAAGACATCATCGAGCTGCAGCCGCCCCGCATTGGCCCCACCGAGGAGGCCATCGGCAAGCACATCGCCGACCTGGTGCCCGACGGCGCCTGCCTGCAGCTCGGCATCGGGGGCATCCCCGACGCCGTGCTGCTGTTCCTGCACGAGAAGAACGATCTGGGCATCCACACCGAGATGTTCAGCGAGGGGGTCGTCGACCTATACAACGAAGGCGTCGTCACCAACCGCCGCAAGACGCTGCACCGCGACAAGATGGTGGCCAACTTCCTGATGGGCACGCGCCGCCTCTACGACTTCGTCGACGACAACCCGGCCGTGAACATGTTCCCTGTCAACTACGTGAACGACCCATACATCATCGGCCAGAACGACAACGTGGTGGCGATCAACTCGGCTATCGAGGTCGACATCATGGGCCAGGTCGTCGCCGACACATTGGGCGCCCGGCAGTTCACCGGCATCGGTGGCCAGGTCGACTTCGTGCGCGGGGCGGCCCGCAGCCGAGACGGCAAGGCGATCATCGCCCTGCCCTCCACCGCCAAGGGCGGCGAGGTCAGCCGCATCGTCGCCAAGATCGCCGAGGGCGCCGCGGTGACCACCCACCGTGCCGACGTCGACTACGTCGTCACCGAGCACGGCGTGGCCCATCTCAGGGGCCACGGGCTGCGCGACCGCGCCGCCATGCTCATCGAGATCGCCGACCCCAAGTTCCGCGACCAGATACGTGAGGAGGTCACCGCCCTGCGTGGGGCGGGCTGGCTGCCCTCACTCACGACCACCGCCTAAGGAGATAGCCATGGATCATGTACACAACGAGCCAGAGCCCCTCGTGTTTTCGTCGGCCATGGGTGGCCAGCAAGTGGAGCGCCGGCGGATCGAGCGCAAGATGCGCATCCACCGCCAACCAAAGACCCTCATCACGGGCATCGGCGCCGTCGACCAGCTGGGGATCGAGGCGAAGAAGCTCAACGGCACGAGGGTACTCGTCATCACCGACGAGGGCGTGAGCTCGTGCGGCATGTGCGAAGAGGTCGAGCGTCCGCTGCGCGAGGCGGGGCTCGAGGTGGCGTTCTACGACAAGGCAGTGCCGGAGCCGCCGATGAGCACCATCGAGGAGATCGTGCGCCTCGTCGAGAAGGGCGGCTACGATCTTATCGTGGGCTTTGGCGGCGGCTCGCCGATCGACGTAGCCAAGGCGGCGGCCGTGCTGCCGGGCACCGGCGACACGGTGTACGACTACGTCGGCACCGACAAGGTGCCGCGCAAGGGCCTACCGATCATCGCCATCCCCACCACAGCCGGCACCGGCTCGGAGTGCACCGCCATCGCGATCTTCGCGAACGAGAAGCTCAACGTGAAGCAAGGTCTCGTGAGTCCGTACCTCATGCCCAACGTGGCGCTCATCGACCCCGCGCTCACGGTGAGCTGCCCGCCGCACGTCACGGCTGCCTCGGGCATGGACGCCCTCATCCACAACATCGAGGCCTACATCTCGGTGAACGCCACCATGCACACCGATTCCCTCGCCTACGAGGGCATCAAGCTGATCAGCCAGAGCATCCGCACGGCCGTCTACGACGGCGGCAACATGTGGGCGCGCGACGCCATGGCCATGGGCTCCATGATGGGCGGCATCGCCTTCGGCAACGCCGGCGTAGGTGCCGTGCACGCCCTCTCGTACCCCATCGGCGGCATGTTCCACGTGCCTCACGGTGTCGCCAACACCATGGTCCTGCCATGGGCCATGGAGTACAACATGCTGGCCTGCCTGCGCTGGTTCAAGCAGTTCGGCGAGGCCATGGGCGAGAACATGGTAGGACTCTCCGATCGCGCAGCGGCCGAGAAGACCCTCGCCGCCCTGCGCCAGCTCGCCGTCGACCTCAACGTGCCCCAGTACCTGAGCGACGTGAACATCCCCGAGTCGGCTATTCCCGACCTGGTAGAAGGCGCCCTGACTCAGGCTCGGCTCTGGGCCAACAACCCGCGCAAGTTCACCGCCGAAGACATGGAGCAGGTCTATCGCAACATGGCCGTGCGGCCGGATAGCAAGCCCCTCAAGGAGAAGAAGCCGGCCAGGGTAGCGGCGGCCGTGAAGTAACACCGACGTTTCGCTCCGGCCGGCCGGGCTCCCCCGCCCCCGCCGGCCGGACGCCGTCGGACGCGAAGCGCGGGCGCGGCTACCGGCCGCGCCCGCGCTCGTGCTTGGCCCCTTGCAACGCCTTCTCGGGGTAGCAGTGAGCTCATGCCGCTACGTAGAGCACGGCCGCGGGCAGGCTCGGCGCTAGTCTCGGGCTGACACTCGGGATCAAGCGCTGACGCGTCGCCTCTCTCGCCACTCAGCTGCCGCAATGCCGGACGCGGTCGCGGCTCGCTACGCCGCTGGAAGTGCGGGCGGCGCTTGCCTTCGCCCGCGCCGCAGGCGGCCCTGCGGGCCGCCGGGGAATC
>CAWKEZ010000026.1:0-4450 GCA_963848545.1 uncultured Thermoleophilia bacterium | reverse complement strand
ATCGAGGCCACCGGCTTGCTGGTGCACGTGCCCACCACGCACGGCCACATCATCAACGTGATCGCCACCACCAAGGCCGACATCGGCAAGGAGCGCGCCCTCGAGATCTTCGCCGCCCACCCGCGTATCCGTAACGTGAAGATCGCCGACGGCTTCAACAGCAACACGGCCCTCTTCCGCTACGCCCGCGACCTGGGCCACAAGCGTGCCGATATGTACGACATCGCCGTCTTCGACGAGACCATCGCCAAGAGCGGCAGCGAGTTCATGTTCGCCATCAACATCCCCCAGGAGGCGGTGGTCATCCCCGAGAGCATCGACGGCATACGCGCCGCACTCTCCCTGCAGACCGATCGTCTCGAGGCCGTGGGGCTCACCAACAAGTATCTCGGCCTCAGCGCGCCAGTCACCGCCGCCGTCTAGGGCACACCCATGAAGTACGGCATCAACACGCTGGACGACCTTGCTCTACCGGGTAAGGTCGTCCTCTGCCGTGTCGACATCAACTCGCCGCTTGACCCCGCGAGCGGCGAGCTCGCCGACACGACGCGCATCAAGGGCTGTGCGCCCACTGTGCGCGAGCTCGCCGAAGCCGGCGCCCGGGTGGTGCTGCTGGCCCATCAAGGCGGCGACCTCGAGTACCACAACTACGCCTCTACCGAGCCTCACGCCAAGGTGCTGGCCGAGCTCATCGGCCGGCCCGTGGCGTTCATCGACGACGTCTGCGGGCCCGCCGCGCGCCACGCCGTGGAGGCGCTCCGTGACGGGCAAGTGCTCCTGCTCGACAACGTGCGCTACTGCGGCGAGGAGCTCACCCTCTTCGAGACCACGCTGAAGCTCTCACCCGAGGAC
Source organism: uncultured Thermoleophilia bacterium (assembly GCA_963848545.1). Lineage (GTDB taxonomy): Bacteria > Actinomycetota > Thermoleophilia > UBA2241 > UBA2241 > CAIXSE01. The sequence goes on along the minus strand of CAWKEZ010000026.1, from coordinate 3,598 downwards.
CAGGCCAAGACTCTGGTCGTGCGCAAGCTCGCGCCACTCGCCGATCTCTACGTGTGCGACGCGTTCGCCGCCGCCCACCGCTCGCAGCCCACCCTGGTGGGCTTCGAGCAGCTCCTGCCCTCGGCCATGGGGCGGCTGTTCGAGCGTGAGTACGAGAACCTTGCGCGCCTGCGCGACGAGCCGGCCCGGCCCTGCGTCTTCCTTCTCGGGGGCACCAAGATCCAGGAGGCCTTCCCCATGATGGCGGCCGCTCTGCGTGACGGCGCGGTCGACACGGTGCTCACCGCCGGCCTCGTCGCCAACGTCATGCTGATGGCGCGCGGTATCGACATCGGGGTGGCGTCCGGGGACTTCATCCGCGCCAGCCAGCTCGAGCGTTTCATCGCCGAGTCACAGGCCATCCTCGCCGAGCACGGCGCCAAGATCGTGCTGCCAGACGACCTGGCCTGCGTCAGGAACGGCGCCCGCGTTGAGGTCGCCGTCGCCGATCTGCCGGTGGCCGAGCAGCTCGTCGACCTCGGCCACGTCCGGTCGCTGCCTACCGGACGACCATCGCGGCGGCGGGCACGGTGTTCGTCAATGGTCCGGCCGGGGTCTTTGAGAAGACCGCGACCGAGTACGGCACCAAGGAGCTCTGGGAGGCGATGGCCCACTCGGCGGCCTTCAGCGCCGTCGGCGGCGGCGACAGCGTGCGTGCCGTCAACGCCTTCGGTCTGGCCGAGCGCTTCGACTACATCTGCACGGCCGGCGGCGCCATGGTGCAGTTCCTCTCCGGCAAGCCGATGCCCGTGATCGAGGCGCTCAAGGCGTCGGCCGCGCAGCGCGCGGTAGCCTAGGAGCGAGAAGCGCGTGAAGCTCAGCATCCCCTACGGCGATGGAGAGCTGCCCTTCGAGCTGCCCGACGCCAACCTGGCACGGGTCGTGACCGCCGGCTGCGACCCGTCCGAGGTGGCCTCGCCGCCACGCGCGCCGTCGGACGCCGACGAGCAGGCTCTGATATGCCGGGCCCTCCAGGCGCCCATCGGCACGCCGCCGTTGCCCGAGCTGGCCGCCCGCGCCCGGCGGGCCGTTGTCGTGGTGAGCGACGTCACGCGTCCGTGCCCCTCGTACAAGTTCCTGCCGGCGCTGCTCGACGAGCTCGCCGCCCTGCCGCGCGAGCAGCTGACCATCCTGTTCGCGCTCGGCGGCCACCGCAAGCACACCGCCGAGGAGTGGGCCCAGCTGGTCGGGCCGCAGGTCATGGCCGGCGGCGTGCGCCTGCTCGACCTCGACGCCGGCGACTGCGTGCCCGTGGGTACGACCACACGCGGCACCAGGCTCGAGGTGTTCAAAGCCTACCTCGCTGCCGACCTGCGCATCTTGACCGGCAACATCGAGTACCACTACTTCGCCGGCTTCTCGGGCGGGGCCAAGGCGCTGGTGCCCGGCCTGTGCTCCTACGCGGCGATTCGCGACAATCACGCGATGATGCTGGCGCCCACGGCCAAGGCGGGCATCCTCGCGGGCAACCCGGTGCGTGAAGACATCGACGAGGCCGGCGGGGTCATCGGCATCGACTTCATCTTCAACGTGGTGCTCGACGAGGAGAAGCGCATCATCCACGCCGTCGCCGGCGACTACCTGCAGGCTCACCGTGAGGGCGTGGCCCTCTACCATGCGCGTTGCGATCTCAAGGTGGATGAGGCCGCCGACGTGGTGATCGCCTCACCGGGGGGCAAGCCCAAAGACATAAACCTCTACCAGGCGCAGAAGACGCTCGACAACGTGAGCGGCGCCGTGCGCGACGGCGGTGTGGTGGTGCTCGTCGCGCGTTGCCATGAGGGCTTCGGGCAGCACGCCTTCGAGGAGTGGATGCGCGGCATGGGCTCGCCGCAAGTGCTCATCGACCGCATCCAGCGGGAGTTTGTGCTGGGCGGCCACAAGGCGGCCGCCATCGCCGGGCTGCTGGCGCGGGTCAACGTGTTTCTCGTCTCGGAGTTTGCCGACGACGTCGTGAGGAGCATGTGCATGGAGCCCTTCGCGACCGTCGACGCGGCCGTGCAAGCCGCCCTCGCGCGCTGTGGCGCCGGCGCGCGCTGCCTGGTGGTGCCGCACGGCAACCGGGTGACGGCTCGGGCCTAGCGCAAGGCCGGCGCGGCACAGCGGCAGCGCGCCCCCAGGGGGGCGCTCGGCACGCAGGCCACTACTCAGACAGGTTCTTGACGAATGCGGCTACGTCCGCAATCGTCAATCCCGGTCGTGAGCAGCGGCCGCCTCGCAAAGCCCCCTGGGGGCGCGCTGCCACCGCGCCGCGCCGGCGCGGCCGCGCGGGCTTAGACGGCGGTGCGCCCACGCGCATGACCGACGGGGCGCGAGTCACCTCTGAGATGTCGTGCCTGCTCAGCGGCCTCGCGACGGCCTTGTGTAGGCGGGCGGCGAAGCGGCTACGCCTGCGCCGCGCGGCGGCCCCTTGGGCCGCCGCAAAGGGGCGGGGCACTTCGACAGGCGAGGCTCCGGGGTCGCGGCTGGCGCGGCAGCCCGACCGGGCCCGACAGGGTGGATCGCCTGCGGGGCTGAGCGGCGACCACCTGGGTCGTCCCTGGCTGGCCTGGTCGGCGAGGTGGGGGAGACCCAGGTGGTCGCGAGTGCTCTCTGGTTCGCGAGATCGCGGGCTCAGTGATCCTTCCAGGCCGGCATCTGGGCCATCAGGTTGGCAGCAACGGCGCGTGCGGCGTCTTCGTCGAAGCCCTGGCTCTGCACGATGAAGCCTGTCATGCCGCTGATGGCTTCGTCGTACGACTTGAGTGATCCGTCGGGCCGCGCACAGTGCACGCACCAGTCCTTCGTCTCGTCCCCGCCGGGGAAGTCTTGCGACTTCTCCAGGGGCATACCGCAGGAGATACAGGTCTTGGTCATCGGTGTTGCTTCTCCTCTCGTTTTGGCGCCAGCAGGTGCAAGGTGTGGGTGAGCAGTTCGTCGCCGCGACGCTCGAGCACGGAGCCGCCCGGCGCGAACAGGTCGCGGTTGGCGACGTAGTGATGTAGCAGGCCGAGCCAGGTGTTGAAGAGCAGGTGCGGGGCCATCGGCTCGATGGTGCCGGCCTCCATCTCGCGTTGGGCGGCCTCGTAGATGGTGAGCGACGCGGCAGACTGGATGCCGAGGAGGGTGTTTCTCGCCGCTTCCGGCAGAACCGGTGCCTCGCATACGAGCCGCGCGTAGAGCTCCTCGTTCTCGGCGAGCCCTGCGAGGTGTGCCGCGAGCACGCTGCGCAGCCCGGCGTCACGGTCGACGAGCTCCTGCATGCGGCGAATCACCCTGCTGCCGAGCGCCGCGATGACCTCGGAGACGAGGTCGTCACGGGTGTGAAAGTGGACGAAGACGGTGCCGTGCGACACGCCGGCCGCCTTGGCGACGTTGGCCGTGCGCGTGGCCGAGAGGCCCGCGGCGGCGAAGAGCTCGCTGGCCACCGCGATGAGGCGTCGCCGTGTGGCCTCCCTCTGCATGTCGCGTGAGGTCGGCCGGTGGGGTGATGTCTGTCGGGCTGTCATGTCAATGAGTTAATGCTCAGTGAGTCACTACTCACCATAACACGGGCGTTGCTCGCGCGCAAGAGCCCCGG
>CAWKEZ010000025.1:0-35845 GCA_963848545.1 uncultured Thermoleophilia bacterium | reverse complement strand
GATGCCGAACCGCCGCCGTCTGCGCGGCGCCGGCGCGCGGTGAGGGATGGTCTGCTGGCGCCTCAGGGCAGTGACGACGTCCGCGGTGTCGCGCACCGCGCCCGGAAGCTCGGTGTAGCAGGCCATGATCTGGCTCGCGACGTGCGCGTCGCTGCCTCCCGTGCGAGCCACGCCCAGCTGGGTGGCGATCGCTTCGGCCGTCGCCACGTAGCGCTCGTCCAGCCAATTGCCGTTGTAAACCTCCACGGCGTCGACCATCCCCGCCACGACGCGCTCCAGACCGGGGTAGAAGGCCGACCCGCTGCGTCCGCCACCGGCCGCGGGGTGCACCCAGACGGCGGCGGCGTGATCGGGGAGCTCGCCGGCGCGCGGCGCGTCTTGTACGGCGGCAAACAAGCTCAGGTAGTCCAGGTCGGGCGAGAACACCACGAAATCGCCGAACACGGTGCTGATCTCGACGCCGTGGATGAGTAACACGCCCTCGGCGAGAAGGGCCCGTTGTAGCTTGCGATTGTCGCCCACGTCACCGTGATTGGTGAGCGCCACCGCCTCTATTTGGTGATCGGTGCACCAGGCGATGTACTCGCCGTACGTGATGCGCGAGCAGTCAGAGGCGGGATACGTGTGTGTGTGAAGGTCGACGTTCATGAATGCCGATTATAGACTCGGTGAGATCATGCAGGGCACACTAGATACCTTCGGCGTCGTTGAAGTACTCCAGATGCTGGCCCACTCCAGGCGCTCGGGGACGTTACACATCGAGTGCCCGCAGCGCCTCATCGACGTGCACTTCGTGAAAGGCCGCATCGCCGAGACCCGCGACTCCACGCGGGTGGCCGCCGACGCGGTCATCGGCAGCCAGCTCCTCAAGCGGTCGCTGGTCAGCGAGAGCCAGCTGCGCGAGACGCTCCATCAGCAGGAGAGGAGCCCACGGCCCCTGGGCACGCTCCTCGTGGAGAGCGGCTACCTGGCCGAGTCCGACCTGCACGAAGTCCTCTCACGCCAGATCGCCAACACCCTGGTCGCCGCCAAGGTTGAGACCAGCGGCACCTTCGTGTTCGTCGTCGATGAGCACCCTCGGTCGGTAGACTTCTTCACCATCGACACGCATTCGGTACTGCTCGACATTTCGGCCCTGGGTGGCGAGTACTGTCTGGCCGTGGAGGTGCTGGGTCAGTCCAACGCGGTGCTCGTACGTAACGGCGACTACAACACGCTGCCGCGCAACCCCCTGCCGATGGGCAGGGACGAGTTCATGGTACTGGTACAGGTAGACGGGCAGCGCTCCGTAGCCGAGATCACCGCGGCCAGCGGCCTCGAGGAGATCACCGTGATCAGCATCCTCGGCAAGCTCGCCGAGTCGGGGGTGCTGCTGGTGAAGGCCGAGCGCCAGAGCCGGGCGGGGAACGACGTAGAGCTGCAGGCGCATCGCGACAGCGTATGGGCCGAGGTGAGCCAGCTGCTCGACCACATCTCGGAAGGCTCGGGGCGCGAAGGGGCCGAGGGCGCCGGCGGGCAGCCCGGCAGGGCTACTCGGAGTAGTTGATCAGTAGCCTGCCGGCAGCGTCGGCAGCCCCGCGAGGCGCTCCTTGGCCGTCTTGGTGGCCGCCTCGATCGCCTCCAGGCTGAGATCTTCCTCCCCGCCTGCGTGTGCTGCCGTGCTCGCGAACCAGCGCTCCAGGTAGTAGTTGTGGAAGTACACGCCGCGCGCCTGGCACTCTGCCTGGAAATGCTGGAAGAAGAGCATGTCGCTGCGGCGCGCCTCGCGATAGCGGGTCACAGGCTGGTCGTGGCCGAAGAACACCTGCCACATGGGGCCGACCTGCTGTACCTGGGCCGGCACGCCCTCCGCCGCGAAGATGTGGCGCATGCCCCTCACCATGGCATCGGCGATCGTGTTAAAGGTGACCGTACACGCGCTCGCGATCGTTGATAAGGATGTCGAGGGCGGCGTCGATGCCGGCCAGCACCAGCGGGTTTGCGGTGTAGGTGCCGCCGTGGAACACCTCGTCGCGGCTCTCGAAGATCCATGATGTCGCGGCGCCCGCCAAAGGCCGCTGCACAGGGGGTGCCGGCACCGAGCGCCTTCCCCCAGCAGGTGATGTCGGGCATGACGTCGTAGAGCTCCTGGGCGCCACCCAGCGCTACGCGAAAGCCGGTGATGACCTCGTCGAAGATGAGCAGCACCCCACACTCGTCGCAGATGCGGCGCAGCCCGTCCAGCCAGCCGTCGGCTGGGGGGATGATGCCCGCGTTGGCCATGATCGGCTCGCACAGGATGGCGGCCAGCTCGCCCCTGTTCTGCTTGACGACCTGCTCCAGCGCGTCGAGATCGTTGTACGTCCCCGTGATGACGCACTCTTCCATCGACGCGCGGAATGCCCGCGTTGTAGCGCACCGTATAGGGCCGGCGCTCCGGCCCGGAGACCTCGAGCGGAGAGTGATACGAGAGCGCGTGGCAGTCGAGAAAGCCGTGGTAGCCACCCTCCCACTTGAGGATCTTGTCTTTGCCGGTGTAGGCCCGGGCCAGCCGCATGGCCGCCTGGGTGGCCTCGGACCCCGAGTTGGCGAACCTGACAAGGTCGACGCTGGGCACAGCCTGCACCAGCTTGCGGCCCACCTCGTAATCGAGCTCGTGAGGGAAAGTGTAGAGCATGCCGCCCTCGGCGATCTGCTTGGCGATGGCGTCGACGATGGGCCGGGGGCGGTGCCCGAAGATCATGGGCCCGTAGCCCAAGCACCAGTCCACGTAGGCGTTGCCGTCGGCGTCGAAAAAACGTGCCCCCTCGCCGTGCGTCATCACGATCGGCCGGCCGTTCGAGAGGCGCGCGTAGCTTGATTCGCCGCCAGCTACCACCTCCCGGCACTTATTGAAGATCTCCTGCGACTTCTGCAGGTGGCTCTCGTCGATGAGGTGATCAAGCATGGTGTGCTCCGGGTCGCGGGCGGGCTCGGCGCATAGTCTATCGCGTACGGCGCAAGGGCGGGCGGACCGGAAGGTCCGCCCGCCCTTGCGTGGCCGCGCGGCCTATGGCCGCCGGCTCCGCCGCTCCGCGGTCGCCGTCAGGCGCTCACGTCGCGCACGAGATCTTCGAAGGCGTCTACGTAGAGGTCGATATCCGCGTCCGTGTGAGTGATGGAGAGCGTCCACTCCTCCTCACGACCGGGAGCAATGATGACGCCGCGGTTGAAGTTGTACAGCCAGGCCAGGTCCACGAGCTCGTGGTCTTGGTACCTGATGAAACTCTCGTAGTCGGTGATCTTGCCGCTGGCGAAATTGACGCAGCCTTTGGACGAGATGCCGACCGTGTAGCCTGGGAAGTTGTACCTCTTGCAAACCGCATCGCAGCCTTCGATGATGCGGTCATTAAGGTGGTTGAGGTGCTTGTAGGCGTCGTCGGTCATGACCTGCTCGAAGCTCGCCCGGGCGGCCGCCATGCTGAGGGGGTTGCCGCTGTATGTGCCGACCTGGAACACGGTGCCGTCGTTGACCTTTGCCATGATCTCCTCGGTGCCGCCGATCGCGCCGCAGGGGGTACCGCCGGCCAGCGCCTTGCCCAGGCAGACCATATCGGGCACGATGCCCCAGCGCTCGATGGCGCCGCCGCGCGCCGTGCAGATTCCCGTCTTGACCTCATCAAAGATCATCACGATGCCGTGCCTCTTGGTGACAGCGCGCACGGCCTGCAGGAACTCGAGGTCGGGGAGCACCACGCCGAGGTTCATCATGGCGGGCTCCATGATGAGGGCAGCGGGGGTATTGCCCTCGGAGACCATGCGCTCGATCCGCTTGGTCATGTTCTCGACATCGTTGAAAGGCACGGGAACGGTGAGATTGATGGAACACTGTGGGATGCCGGCGCCGTACGAGATGGACTTGTAGTCGTCGCGAGGGCCGATCTCACCGAAGTCCTTGACGCCGATCGACACCATCACGTAGTCGTGGTGACCGTGGTACGAGCCGAACATTTTCACGATGGGTTCGCGGCCGGTGAAGCCGCGGGCGACGCGGATCGCGTCCATCGTGGCCTCGGAGCCCGAGTTCACGAAGCGCCACTGGGGCAGCTCGAAAGCGCCGGCGAGGTGCTCCGCCATGATGATCGCGTCTTCGGTCGGCAGGCCGAACTGTGTGCCGAAGGGGGCGCGCTTCTGGATCGCCTCGACGATGAGGGGGTGGGCATGACCCTGGACCATGCATCCATACCCGTTGTGAAAGTCGACGATCTCCTGGCCATCGACCGACCAGATGTGAGGGCCCTTGCCGTGGGTGAAATACACGGGATATGGGTCTCGAGCGTGGTAGGTAGAGGCGACGCCCATCGGCATATGTTTGCGGGCACGCTCGTACAGCTCGAAGGATTTCGGCGTGCTCACCTCAAGACGTTGTTCCTCGCGCTCGGTGAGTTCAGCGATGAGTTTACGGTCGATCATGGTGTCTGGCATATTGGGTTCTCTCCTTCACCCGTGTCCGGTGAGTCCACCGGCGGCTGCCGAGGCGACTCAAGGGCTGCCTGCTGTTCTGCTCGCGCCGCGGGCCACAGGGCCGGTGGGCGTGGGATGACATGCTCCATGGAGTGCGCGCCGCTAGGCTATTCCTTCTCTCGCATCACCCCACAGTGGTGTCCCGTCCCCCCTGAGACGTCCGCGCGACTTGCCCCGAGAACGTGCCTGCTTTGCAGGCACCCCGGACCCATTACCGCGAACTGCACCGGTTCGCACTGGGAGTGTACCCCGCTGCCGGCGGGAAGTGTAGGGTTCGGCAACATCTTGGCCGTTTCGGCAGCCGATTCGGCAACCTGGAGAGAAAGGAAGAGGCGGCCCCACAAGGGGGCCGCCTCTTCACGCGCGAGGCAAGGTCCGAGGACCGTGCCATCAGGTGGTTACTTGACTACTACTTCACAACCACCTTGATCTGCGAACTGGTGCCACCGGCATTCGGCGGCGTCGCGGGGAAGAAGGCCCGGAGGGTGTACATACCCTTCTTGGTCATCTTGACCTTCAGCGAGTACTTGCCGTTGGTGCCGACTTTCGCGGTCTTCCATTTCAGCCAGTTCTTGCCGGACTTCTTCTGAATCGTGAGCGTCCCGACGGAGGCGGGTTTCACCGTCCCGGAGAACGTCACCTTGGTCTTCAGCATCACCGTCTTCATGGACGCCTTGAGGGTCACGGCCTGAGGGGTCGATCCCACCATGTTGGCGTAATTGAGGGCGGCTTGGATCACGAGCGAGTCGTACTGGTAGTTGTGAATGCCCCAGCTGCCTTCGGCGGCTACGTAGGTCCAGTCGGTGTAGCCCTCCTGCCAAAGCAGTTCGGCAGAGCTCCACTTGGCGGAGCCCTTGGTGTTGAGTTGCGCGTTGAGCCAGTCGACGTAGCTCGCGTCCGCAGCGGTACTGTTCTTGGCGGCGTTGAGCTGCTTGTTCTGCAGGTAGACCCAGCTCGAGGTCGCCGCGGCTTCTGCGGCTGCCGCAGGCTGGGCGTAGCCCATGCGCAGACCGGCGCTGTGCAGGGCCGCCGCTACGTTATTGTAAGCGGCCTGCATCGCGGCCTGACGCTGCTCGATGGTGTTCTGCAGCCACATGCCCTTGTCGCCGCCGGCCGCGTTCTGAGTGACGGTCACAGTCACCTGGATCGGGCTGGCGCTCGGGCTGGGCGTGGTGGTGGCCGTGCTCACCGGCTGCGGCGTCGAGGTGACGTTGTTGTTGTGGCACGTGCTGCAGGCCGAGTACGGCATGCTGCCCTGCGTCACCGTCAGCGTCGTGGTGACTACCGGCGTGCCGGATGGTGTCGGCGTGGCCGTCGCCTTGGCTGTTGCCGTGGCGATCGGGACGGGCGACGCGTCCACCGCGTCCTGCGGCGTGACGATTTCCATCGTGTGGTTGCCACCGAGCTGAGCCGCACCGCGGCCGTATGTCGTGGGGACCATGTGGCACTCCACGCACTTGCCATCGTGTACGCCCGGGAGGCCCTGTGGTACGCCGATCGCGCCGGTGCCGTTCATGACCTCTTTCTGGTCCTCATAGACCGTCGCGCCGGCCGGCTCGATGCCGTTAGCCGCTGTGATCGCGGCGGTGTGGCACGTGGTGCAGAGGTCGCTCGGGTTGGCCGGGTCGCCGACCAGCTGCGTGTCATATTCGCTTTGCCAGGCGCCGTTTGCCATACCGGCGTCATGCGGCGTGTGGCAGCTGACGCAGGTGTCGCCGTACTTGGCCTGCGAGCCGGTAGGTACCCCTGCATCGAGGCCCGGGAAGGCCGCGTTGGCGGCCACGGCGATCTGATAGTCGGCCGAGTGGCAGGCCAGACAGGCCTGCGGCGGGTTGCCGCCGGTGGCTGCCTTGAGGTCGGTCAGCGAGTCGGCGTGCTTGGAGCTCAGCCACTCCGGGTACTGGGCAGCGTCGCCGTCGTGGCCTGACTGAGGCCACACGGTCGACTGCCCGGCGACGGTCCAGTATGTCTGGAGGTTCGGGAAACCTGTCGTCGTAGCGGTCGGCGTGGGCGTCCAGCCCGGCGTCGCCACGTTGAGGAAGTTGCTGAGTGGCTGGTAGGCCTGGCCCAGCATCGGGTAGCCGATCGCCATCTGCGGCTGGATCGTGGCCATGGAGGTCGCGGTGTTCTGCACCACGTAGGTACCCACCGTGTAGGAGAAGCGCGAGTGGCAGGCGCCGCAGATCTCGGCGTTGGCGAGGTCGCCGAACGGGGCCGTGTGCGCCGTGTCGTTGGCGTCGGAGCCGTCCTGGGCGAGGTCGCCGCCCATGGCCGCGCCGTAGTGGCACGACGAGCAGCCCACGTCGGGCTCGGAGTATGGAGCGCTGCCCGCGGTCTGAGCCGGGAACGGGCTCGGGATCGAGGCCGCCCAGGAGATCGTACCGCTGGTGCTCGTCGCCGTCGGCGTCGGCACCACCTTGGTGGGATCGTAGTTACCTACGTGGCAACCCGCGCACACGGAGCCCGTGGGGATACTCGTGTTTTGGCTGGCCGTGATGGAGTTGGCATGTCCGGTCCCGGCCCACTCGTTGTAGACCTTGGGCGCGCCGGCTGGCTGGCCGGCCGTGTGGCAGACGGCGCAGGCGGCGCTCGTGGTGTAGTCGGCGCGCGCGCCGTTGAACGCCAACGCCGGTACCGCCACGATCAAGAAGGCGGCCAGGACGATCGCTAGAACTGCAATACGTTTTACCATGGCCACCTCTTTGCTCGTGGTCGTCTTGCTGGGAAGAAGAAGCTTGTCCGCTCTCATCGAATCACCTCCTCTCCGAAGCGGAGTTCATCGGCCGCGTCCGGCCTTTGCGTCAGGCGACGGGCCGGCGCGGCGTGAGGAGATGGGGAGAGAGCGCGACAAACCGGCATCTTGGTCCCCTTCCACAACCCCTCGGTGGCACACACCCGCAGGGGTATGCGCCGCACAGGCGGAACGCTACATGATTTAGAGCATGTTGGCAAACGTATAGTTTTGTTTTTCACAAGCGCCATTATGGCCTCATTTGAGCCCCTTGCGTCACTTCCACCGTTGCCCGATAAAGCCGTTCGCGGCGCCCGTGCCGGGCGCGGCCCGGTTTGGCGGCTCCGGGCGCCGCCGGCGGCCCGGGCCTCGGCAGAGACGCGGGGCTCCGCCGGCCGGCCACGGCCACCACGGATTGAGGGTTTGCACTACGTGCCGTGCGGGCACAAAAGTTGACAGCAAAACACTCATCTTTTATGCTCCCGTAGAAATAACACCCCAAGGAGGAAGACCAATGGGCAAAGTCATCGGCATCGACCTGGGCACGACCAACAGCGCTATGGCCGTACTCGAGGGCGGGGAGCCGACCGTCATCCCCAACAGCGAGGGTGGTCGCACGACACCCTCGGTCGTCGCCTTTTCGAAGAGCGGCGAGCGCCTCATAGGCAGCGTGGCGCGCCGCCAGGCGGTCACTAACCCCGAGAACACGGTGTTCTCCATCAAGCGCTTCATGGGTCGCAAGTACGGCGACGTCTCCGAGGAGATGACGATCGTGCCGTACCACGTGCAGGCCGGCGCCAACGGTGACGCCGTCGTCGAGATCGGCGGCAAGACCTACACGCCGCCCGAGATCTCGGCCATGATCCTGCAGAAGCTCAAGCGCGACGCGGAAGATTACCTGGGCGAGAAGGTCAGCGAGGCGGTCATTACCGTGCCCGCCTATTTCAACGACTCGCAGCGCCAGGCCACCAAAGACGCCGGCAAGATCGCCGGCCTCGAGGTAAAGCGCATCATCAATGAGCCCACCGCCGCGGCGCTCGCCTACGGCCTCGACAAGGAGCACGATCAAACCATCCTCGTGTTCGATTTGGGTGGGGGCACGTTCGACGTGTCTGTGCTCGACCTCGGCGACGGTGTGTTCGAGGTGCGTTCCACCAACGGCGACACCCACCTCGGCGGCGACAACTTCGACAAGGCCGTGGTCGACTGGATGGTGGCCGAGTTCAAGCAGAGCCAGGGCCTCGACCTGAGCAAAGACAAGATGGCCCTGCAGCGCCTCTACGAGGCCGCCGAGAAGGCCAAGATCGAGCTCTCCACTACGCAGAGCAGCAACGTCAACCTGCCGTTCATCTCGGCCGACGAGAACGGCCCGAAGCATCTCGACCTCAATCTCACGCGCGCCAAGTTCGACGAGCTCACTCACGACCTGCTGGAGCGCGTAGTGCAACCCGTGAAGAACGCCCTCAAAGATGCCAACTTGAGCCAGGACGACATCCACCACGTGATCCTCGTCGGCGGCATGACGCGCGTACCAGCCGTTCAGGAGAAGGTCAAGCAGCTCGTGGGCAAGGAGCCGCATCGCGGTGTGAACCCCGACGAGGTCGTGGCCGTGGGTGCCTCCATCCAGGGCGGCGTGCTGGCCGGCGAGGTCAAGGACGTGCTGCTCCTCGACGTCACGCCGCTCAGCCTGGGCATCGAGACCAAGGGCAACGTGTTCACTAAGCTCATCGAGCGCAACACCACCATCCCGACGAAGAAGAGCGAGATCTTCAGCACCGCCGACGACAACCAGACGAGCGTCGAGATCCACGTGCTCCAGGGCGAGCGCGAGATGGCCCGCTTCAACAAGACGCTGGGCAAGTTCCAGCTGGTCGGCATTCCGCCGGCGCCGCGCGGCATCCCGCAGATCGAGGTCACCTTTGACATCGACGCCAACGGCATCGTGCACGTCAGCGCCAAAGATCTCGGCACAGGCAACGAGCAGAAGATCACCATCACGGCCTCCAGCGGTCTCAGCGAGCAAGACATCGAGCGCATGATGAAAGACGCCGAGTCGCACGCCGACGAAGACCGCAAGGCGCGCGAGCTGGCCGACGTGAAGAACACCGCCGAGAACCTCATGTACAGCACCGAGAAGTCGCTGCGCGACATGGGCGATCGGGTCGATGCCGCCACGAAGTCGGAGATCGAGAGCGCCGCGGCCGAGTTGAGGACCGTCCTCGAAGGCGACGACCAGGCTGCCATTCAGGCCAAGACCGATGCCCTCATGCAGGCCTCGCACAAGCTGGCCGAAGCCGTATACCAGCAGGCGCAGCAACAGCAGCAGACCTCGGGCAGCGGTGACGGCCACGAGCCCAGCGGCGACGAGAACGTCGAGGAGGGCGACTACGAGGTTATCGACGAAGACGAAGGCAAGTGACGACGAGGCGCAGGCCGTGCCCCGGCGGCCCCTCGTGACCGGCCGCGAGGCCTCGCACTTTGGGAGGTAACGATCAATGGCGATCATCAGATGGGACCCGTTCCGTGAGATGACTCAAGTGCAGAGCCAGTTCAGCAAGCTCGTCGACCAAGTCTGGGGCGGGCGGCAAGAGAGCTGGCTGCCGGCGGTCGACGTGTTCGACACCAAGAACGCCGTCGTTTTGAAGGCTGAGCTTGCCGGCATGGACCCCGCCGGGATCGAGATCGAGGTAGAGGACAACGTGCTCACTATCAAGGGCGAGCGCAAGTTCGAGGAGAAGGTCGACGACCAGCGCTACTACCGCGTGGAGCGGCGCTTCGGCAGCTTCCAGCGCAGTCTCGCGCTGCCGCAGGGCGTGAAGCCCGACGAGATCTCGGCGAACTACGAAGACGGCATCCTCACCGTCACCGTGCCGAAGGCCGAGGAAGAGAAGCCCAAGCGCATCGCCGTGAAGGCCAAGAAGACCGTCGAGGCCAAGAAGGACGAGGGCTGAGCAGGCGACCGCAAAAGAGGAGACGGCGGAGCAATCGTGGCACCGCCGTCTCACCCCGAGCACGGAGCACGTGACCAGAGATGACGGAGAGAAAGCAGAAGAAAGACGACGCCCGGCGGCCCCGGCCCGCCCACGCCGAAGCGCCCTCGGTTGCGACCGAGGCGCCGGTTGAAGACGCGGCCGTGGAGACGCCACTCGCCGCGAAGCCGGTCGCCGATATGCCGCTGGTGGAGACGCCGGCCGCCGAGGCCCGGGTCGCGAGCGGCGACAAGCTCTCCGTGGCGGCGGCCCAGCGCGACGAGTATCTCGATCACCTGCGTCGGCTCAAGGCCGAGTTCGAGAACTACCGCAAGCGCGTGCAGCGCGACAACGAAGATCTGCGTTTGCGCGCCGCCGAGGCTGTGGTGGAATCGCTGCTGCCCGTGATGGACAACATGGGTCGCGCCCTCGAGGCGGCCGCGCAGCATGAAGAAGGCCAGCTCGTGGCGGGTGTCGAGCTCGTCGCGGGCCAGCTACGCCGCACCCTCGAGGGTCATGGTCTGGAGGAGATCCCGGTTGAGATAGGCACGCTCTTCGACCCCAACCTTCACGAGGCCATCATGACTCAGGCGTCTGAGGAACACGAGGAGGGCACGGTGCTCCAGGTGCTGGAGCGCGGCTACCTGCTGCACGGCAGGCTGCTGCGCCCGGCCAAGGTCATCGTGAGTCGGTGAGATGCGCGACTTCTACGAAACCCTGGGGGTGCCCAAGAGCGCCTCACAAGACGATGTGAAGAAGGCGTTTCGTAAGCTGGCGCGCCAGTACCACCCCGACAAGAATCCCGGCGACAAGGCCGCCGAAGAGAAGTTCAAGGAAGTCAACCAGGCCTACGAGACGCTCTCCGACGCCGAGAAACGCAAGCAGTACGACGAGTACAGCCGGCTCGGCGCGTTCGGCCCCGGAGCGAGAGGCTTCCGGCCGGGCGCCGGGGGCTTCCAGGGCTTCGACCCGCGCATGTTCGGTCAGGGGGGCGCGCAGCAATTCGACATGGGCGATCTCGGCGACCTCCTCGGCAGCCTCTTCGGCGGGGGAGTCGCGGGCGGCGCCCGCGGTCGGCGCAGAGCGGCCGAACGTGGCGCCGATCTGCAGGTCGACGTCACGGTGTCGTTCGACGACTCCCTGAAGGGGGTCACGGTGCGGGTGCCGGTCGACAAGCCCGACACGTGCGAGACCTGCCACGGCAGCGGAGCCAAGCCCGGCACCACACCCAAGGTCTGCCCAGACTGCCAGGGGCGCGGCGTGATCGCCCAAAACCAGGGCTTCTTCGCGCTGTCGCAGCCGTGCCGGCGGTGTGGCGGCAGCGGTACCATCATCGAACAGCCCTGTGACACCTGCGGCGGCAGCGGCGTGCAGAACAAGACGCGGCGCTACGCCGTCAAGATCCCGGCAGGGGTGAAGGACGGCAGCAAGATCCGCATCAAAGGCAGGGGAGAGGTCGGCCAGCGTGGCGGGCCGGCCGGCGACCTCTACGTGATGGTACGCGTAGAGCCTGACGATCTGTATGAACGGCTCGGCGACGACGTGGTGCTCGAGGTGCCGGTGACGATCAGCGAAGCCGCGCTCGGCACGACCTTGCGCATCCCCACGCCAGATGGCGGCCACGTGTCGCTCAAGGTCCCGGCTGGCAGCCAGGACGGGCGCACGTTGCGGGTGCGCGGTAAGGGCGCTCCCCGGTTGAGGGGCGGTCACGGCGACCTTCATGTGCGGCTGCGGGTGCGCGTGCCAGACACCCTCTCCAAAGAGCAGAGGCAGCTCTTCGAGAGACTCGGCGCCACGTTTCCCAACCCCAGGGCAACGATACTGGGCTAAGGCGACAGGGCAGGGTCATGACATACGACGACCTCGACAGCCCCCTGTTCATGATCTCGGTCGCGGCCGAGCTGGCCGGCGTACACCCGCAGACCCTGCGCATGTACGAGCGCCGCGGCCTCATACGTCCCGGACGTACGGCCAAGAACACGCGTCGCTACTCGCGCCACGACGTCGAGCGCCTGCGGCGTATTCAAGAGCTCACCGATCTCGGGCTCAACCTGGCGGGGGTGGAGCGCGTGCTGGCCATGGAGGTGCAGATCGCCGCCATGGCCATGGAGATGCAGCGCTTGCAGACCCTCCTGGAGGAAGCGGCCGGCCAGATGCGCCGCGAGATAGAGCGCGTGGAACGTTCTCACCGCTTCGAGCTCGTGCCGGTGCAGCCGACCCAGATCGTCCCCCTTGGACGGCGCCGGCGGCGGGTGTGACCCGAAGGGTCGCTGCCGCCGCGCTCGCCACGAAACCCATCGAGACAGCGGCAAGGCAAGGTACAGCATGGACGTGAACAAGTTCTCCGAACGAGCCCGAGAAGCACTCGAGACCGCACAGGGCGTTGTCCGCCGCGGCGCGGGCAACGTGCTCGGCACCGAGCATCTGCTGATCGGCGTGCTGAGTCTGCCCGGCGGCGTGGTGGAGCAGATCCTCAACGTGCTCGGCGTCGACAAGGGCGTGCTCATGACGCGCGCCGATCAGATGGCGCAGAACCAGCCCGTCGGCACCAGCGGCCCGTCGGGGCCGGCGGAGATGCTCTACATGACGCCGCGCGCCAAGGCGGCCATCGACCTGGCCGTGCAGGAGGCGCAAAAGCTCGGCGACGAGTTCGTCGGCACCGAGCATCTCCTGTTTGGCATCTTCCTCGAAGGCGAGGGGCCCGGAAGTGCCATCTTACGGGACGTGGGAATCAGCGAAGACGGCCTGCGTCGTGCCTTGGCGCAGGTGCGCGCCAGCGGTGAAGACTACGAGGCCACCGCCAGTGGCGAGAGCATGCTCAAGAAATACACGCGCGATCTCACGGCCCTGGCCCGCGAGGGGCGGCTCGACCCGGTGATCGGCCGCGACGAGGAGATCAAGCGCGTCATACAGGTACTCAGCCGCCGCACCAAGAACAACCCGGTGCTCATCGGCGATCCCGGGGTGGGCAAGACGGCCATCGCCGACGGGCTCGCTCAGAAGATCATCAATGCCGACGTGCCCGAGATCCTGCGGGGCAAGCGCGTGCTGGCGCTCGACCTCGGGGCCATGGTAGCCGGCGCCAAGTACCGCGGCGAATTCGAAGAGCGCCTGAAGGGCGCCCTCGACGAGATCCAACGGTCCAGGGACGTGGTGCTGTTCATCGACGAGCTGCACACCGTGGTGGGCGCCGGCGCCGCCGAGGGTGCCATCGACGCCTCCAACATGATGAAGCCGATGCTGGCTCGTGGTGAGCTGCAGTGCGTGGGCGCCACCACACTCGACGAGTACAGGGCGCATATCGAGAAGGATGCCGCTCTGGAGCGCCGTTTCCAGCCGATCCTGGTGGGCGAACCCAGTGTGGAGGAGACAATCGCCATCCTCGACGGGCTGCGCGACAAGTACGAGGCGCACCACAAGGTGCACATTACCGACGCCGCCATGCGCGAGGCGGCGCACCTCAGCGATCGCTACATCAGCGATCGCTTCTTGCCCGACAAGGCCATCGATCTGCTCGACGAGGCCGCCAGCAAACTGCGTATCGAGGCGACCATGCTGCCCCCCGACCTGCGCGACATGGAGCTCAAGCTCCAGGAGCTGGCGCGCGAGGGTGCGGCAGCGGTGCAGGCGCAAGACTACGAGCGGGCCGCGCAGCTCAAGGAGCAGACCGACAAGATCCAGGAGACCTTCGTGAAGGCCAAAGACTCCTGGCTTGCCGACAAGGGCATCGCCGACGCCACGGTCGACGCCGACGATATCGCCGAGCTGGTCAGCAAGTGGACGGGCATACCGGTGCAGCGCATGCTGCAAGAGGAGGCCGACAAGCTGCTCGGCATGGAGCAGAACATCCACGGGCGTGTCATAGGCCAGGACGAGGCGGTCACGGCCGTCGCCGAGGCCGTGCGCCGCGCCCGTGCGGGGCTTAAGGACCCCAAGCGGCCCATCGGCTCGTTCATCTTCCTGGGTCCCACTGGAGTGGGCAAGACCGAGCTCGCCAGGGCTCTCGCCGAGTTCCTGTTCGACGACGAGGCGGCCCTCATCAGGCTCGATATGAGCGAGTACATGGAGAAACATACGGCGTCTCGGCTCACGGGGGCGCCGCCCGGCTACGTCGGTTACGACGAAGGTGGCCAGCTCACCGAAGCGGTGCGTCGCCGGCCCTATAGCGTGGTGCTCTTCGACGAAATCGAGAAGGCCCACCCCGATGTCTTCAACACATTGCTGCAGATCCTCGACGACGGCCGCCTCACCGACGGAAAGGGTCGGACGGTCGACTTCAAGAATACGGTCGTCATCATGACCAGCAACATCGGCAGCGGCGTGATCCACAAGCACCGCCTGGGCTTTGCCGCCGCCGGCGAAGAGCTCAGCCGCGACGACATGGACAAGCGCCTGATGGATGAGCTGCGCAAGGCGTTCCGGCCCGAGTTCCTCAACCGGGTAGACGAGATCATCATCTTCGACCCGCTCACTCGCGAGCAGCTCACGCAGATCGTCGATCTGCTCCTGGCGCGCTTGCGGGGCATGGTCGAGGGCCAGGACATGAGGCTCGAGGTGAGCCAGGCGGCCAAGGAGCATGTCGTCGCACAAGGCTACGACGCCGACTACGGCGCCCGTCCCATGAAGCGCGCGATCCAACGACTGCTCGAGAACCCGCTCTCCAGCGCCCTGCTGCGCGGCGAGTTCAAAGCGGGCGACACTATCAGGGTCGACGTGGCCGACGGCTCCCTGGTGTTCGCCAAGTAGCGTCGCTATAGTTGGACGACGATGAAGAGGGGCCGCCTTATTTACGCCGGTGCTGTGGGTGCAGCCCTGAGCGTACTCCTGGCGCCGCGGATCGGTGAATCACGGCGCGCGGCCCTCCGGCGCCTGCGTCTCGCCTTGCGCAGCGGCCGGGGCTCGGTTGGCGCGTTCGCCGGCACGCCTTGTTCTCTGGCCGCGGCAAACGAGCCGGCGAGCTCGTCGGCCGCCCCCGCCTCGCTCCAGGGGCAGGGCCTGGCCGGCGCACGGTGAGACGGGCGCGCATCGAGAAGGAGTAGACGGTGGATGACGAGAGCGGCGGGCGCGACCCTCAGCACTTTGATGCCGGGTTCAAGGAGCTCGAGGTCGTGGCCTACATCAACGATTTCAAGATCGTCGGCATGGCGCACTTCGGCGTCGGCGGACGGTCGACCTCGCGCCGCTCGTCTGACTACATCCGCCAGTTCAACGACAATCGGTTGACCCTCTCGAGGGTGCGCATCTACGCGAAGGCCACCCAGGAGCTGCTCGAGACGGCACCGTTCATCGTGCTCAACATGGACAAGGTCGACTTCATCTACGCGCGCGAGGAGGACGCCAGGGTACCCCGCCCGTGTAAGGCGGTACCGTTGGCAAGCGCCACCATGTACGAAGTTGACGTGCTGATCCCCACGGCGCGCTTCGTGTTCAGCGTGGCGGAATCGGGTCGACGTTCTCCCCGAGCACCGGTCGCCGGAGGCGTTTGCCGACTACCGGCGCCTGCGCGGCGAGCAGCCGGTCGTCGGCATGTGGACCTTTCCCAACAGCGTGTTGTTGCGCGGAGAGCACACGATCATCGTCGACCCGGGACTACCCTTGATGCAGAACGAGCCCATCCTGGGTGCCCTGGCGGCACGTGGCCTTACGGCGGCCGACGTCGATCAGGTGGTGCTCACACACGCTCACCTCGACCACGCCGGCGGGTGTGCCGACCTGCTTCTCCCGGTAACCGTTCACGAGCGCGAGACAGCTACGCCGCACTGGGCGCTCGTGGCGGGCCTGCTCGAGTTGCTGCCGCTGCAGCGCCTGCAAGGCCCGGAGGGCGAGCTCGTCCCCGGCGTTGAGTGGGCCCTTACCCCCGGCCACTGCAAGGGGCACATCAGCCTCAAGGTCGACACCGCCGACGGGCCGGTGGTGCTCTGCGGCGACACTATCGGCCCAACGCGCGCCGAGTTCGACGGGATGCAGGCCTTTCCGGAGCCGGGTGCCGACGAGTTGCTGGCCTCGTGGCGGCGCGTTCGCGATTGGCCGGCCGGCACGCATTATCGCCGGACATCTGCCGCCCTTCGCGCCGTGACGACCCGGGGCGGAACAGGCTGCTGTGCTAGACTTGATTCACTCCTGACCATATCGAGGAGCTTCTCGCGTGCCCATTTACGAGTATCGCTGTGACGATTGCGGAGCCTCGTTCGAGGTTATGCAGAGGATGAGCGACGATCCGCTGGAGACCTGTGCGAAGTGTGGCGGCACCTTGCGCAAGGTGCTGCACCCCATCGCCATCCACTTCAAAGGGTCTGGGTTCTCCACGTACCGACTACGGCAAGGGCGCGGGGCGTCGCGCCACGGGCCGCGAGACCGCGGCGGAGGCCGGCGAGTCGCCGTCGGGGGGGAGCGGCGCCTCCGGCGCCGACAAGCCTGCCCGAGCAGCCGGCGGCGAAGACCGGCGAGGCCGGCGGCCGGCCCAAGGAGAAGCAGAAGGCGACCTGACGCGGCGCCGAGGGGGGTGAGCAGCGTGCAGCGACCGAGCGACGACTCCCTGCGCAAGGCGCGCACCAACCTGCGCAGCCTGGTCAGCGACGGCCCCTCGCACCTGCCGTCGCTCAACTTGGTCGCCGACACCATCCGTCTCGAGCTCGAGAAGCGCGGCAAGGTCGCGATCCTGTATGTCGGGAGCCTCAACCGCTGGGGACGCCTCGAGCCGGTTTTCGGCTGGCGCATCGTGGGCGAGATCCTCGACGCGGTGGCGAGCAACCTCGAGGGCATGACCGGCAGCACCTTGCGGCGCCTGGACGTGGTCAGCGATTTCACGCTCACCGACGACGCCTACATCGTCTTGCTGTCGCCGCCGCGTTCGGCCGATGTGATCGCCGACGACGACCTGGCGGCGGTCACGCGGCGCGTGTACGAGCGCCTGCAGTCGCTACTGCTCAACGATCTCGCCCCCGGAGTGTACGACCGCGTGCATCCCTCCGTGGGCGCCGCCGTGCTGAGTGCCGACGAGGGCCTCACGTTCGAGCAGAACCTGCAGAACGGGGTGGCCTTGGCCATGCAGGCCGCGGACGAGCAAGCCACGTCTTTCAAGACGGAGCTCGAGAAGACTCTCCGGGAATGCGTGGCTCGCGGCGAGCTGGAGCCGCTCTTCGAGCCGGTCGTGGATCCCGCGGCCAAGGTGGTGCTGGGCTACCGCAGTAGCGTGCGCGGGCCGTTCTACTCGCCCCTGCGCCTGCCGGACGTGCTGCTCGACGTGGCGCGACGCTCCAGCCTCCTGAGTTCTTACGGGGTGGCAGCGCGCGAGGCCACCGTGAGCGCGGCCGCCGGTCTGCGGCCAGACGATCTGCTCTTCCTGGGGTGCGCCGCCGGCGAGCTGCCAAACGCCGCCGTCGTGGCCGTCAGCGAGTTCTACTCGCTCAACCCTACGCTCGTGCCCCAGCACGTGGTGTTCGAGGTAGACGCCGACGAGCTCGGCACCAACACAGCCTCTACGCTGCGCACGCTGGCCGACGTGCGCGAGTTGGGCTTTCAACTCTGCTTCTCGGGTCTGGGCGCCCAGTTCACCACTCTCGAGCTGATCGCCGAGGCGCGGCCCGACTACCTCTGTCTCGACCCGGTGCTGGTCGGCAATGTCGACGGCGACCTCACGCTTGTCGAGGTGGTGCAGCTACTGGTGCGCTTCGGCGACCGGATCGGTGCCCAGCTCATCGCCAGCGGGCTGCACACGGTCGATCAGCAACGCCAACTGGCGCGCAGCGGCGTGGAGCTGTTTTGCGGGGATCTGTATGCGCGGCCAGACACGCGGCTGCCCACGGTCACATTCGCGGGGTGAGCTTCAGGCGCTGAGGCTCGCCGGGAGCTGGCGCTGCGCGGTTGCGCCGGTGTGGATCGTGACCCTGTTGCGGCCGCGGCGCTTCGATTCGTAGAGGGCGTCGTCGGCGCGTTCCACGAGCTCCGCCTCGTCGGCCGCCCCCTGGGGGTATGTGGCGATCCCCGCCTGAGACCGTGGCGAACACCTGCTGGCCGCCGCGCACGTCCACCGCGATCGCTTCGATGGCGCGTCGCAGACGCTCCGCCAGCTCGTAGCCTTGAGCCTCGTCGCCGCGCATGAGCACGGCGAACTCCTCGCCGCCGTAGCGGGCCGCCAGGTCGGCCTCTCGTACCAGTGTGTGCAGGGCCGCGCCGACCCGTCGCAGCAAGTCGTTGCCCGTCTCGTGGCCGTGCTTGTCGTTGAACTGCTTGAAGTGATCCAGGTCGAGCATGATGAGCGTGAGCTCTCCACCGTAGCGATCGATCTTGGTGATCTCGGTGTGCAGGTAGTCCACGAACGTGCCGTAGTTGTAGAGGCCCGTGAGACGATCACTCAGGGTCGAGGCCGCGAGAAGCGTCTGTCGCTCGTGGCTTCTGCGCTGCACGCGGCCGAGCAGCAAGCCGGCGAGGAAGAAGAAGACCATGCCCACCAGGGCCTGCTTCACGACGCCTATGGTGGCCGCGGCGCGAAGGCTGTAGTAAGCGACGAAGACGTTGCCCAGCCAGACCGTGACGACGAGGCTGCCCAGCTCGAAGAAGAACACCGCGGCGAGGAACAGTGGAAAGACGAAGAGCGGCCACAGGTAGGGAGCCCCCAGAACAAAGACCAGCGTCGTTGCGACCAGCAGTGATGCTCCCAGGGCGGCCGCACGGCGCACCGTAAGACGATGGTTACCGGGGTCGGGAGGGGCTTGCTCTGCCGCGGTCACAAGGCTCCTTTGCGGGCGTGCTTTGAAACTCCTACGACGATGCCCGCCAAACTCCTGCGGCGCTGGCCGCGGCCGGGTGTCGCCAAGGGTGGCAACTGCCGTGACGTCTGCCCTTTGTGAGGCAGGCTGCCGTGGCGTCGGCCGGAGGGCGCAGCCCTCCGGCCGGTCAGCTACAATGAGCCCGTGACCGTTCACATCCTTCTCACCAACGACGACGGCATTCAGGCGCACGGCATCAGTGTGCTGCGCCGTGCCCTCGAGGGGCTCGGCGAGGTCACCACCATTGCGCCGGACCACAACGCGAGCGCGGTGGCCCGCGGCATCACCATCGACCGCCCGCTGCACCTTCACGGCGCCACGTTCGGCGACGGCTGGTCGGGCCTGGCCTGCGACGGCACGCCGTCAGACTGCGTGCGCGTCGGGTTGCTGGGCGTGCGGAACCCGTTGCCCGACGTCATCGTCGCTGGCGTCAATGAGGGCGCCAACATGGGCGCCGACGTCACCTATTCGGGCACGGTCGGCGCCGCCTTCGAAGCCGCCCTGCGCGGGAGGCCGGCGCTGGCCTTCTCGGTGGAGAACCGTGAACCGCGCTGGCTCGAGGAGGCGGTGCCGGTGCTCAGGGTGCTGGTCGAGCACGTGATCGCGCGCGGGCTGCCACGTCATAGCATCCTCAACGTCAACCTGCCCGACCGACCCCTGGCCGAGATCGCCGGCATCCACCCGGCGCGGTTGGGCGGGGCCAGCTGCGGCGACCGCGTGTTCCTCGGCGGCGACGGCGCCGGGCAGGCTGCGCCCGCCGCCTCCGACGTCATGGCGGGCGCCTCCGACGTCATGGCGGGCGCCTCCGAGCACTTCGTACCCTGCGATCACCCTACGGCCGGGGAGTGGGCCGACACCGATTTCGACGTGGTCGCCCAGGGCAACGTGGCGGTTACCCCCTTGCGCTATGACCTGCTCGACGCCGGGCTGCTCGCCGAGCTCGCCTCCTGGCGTTTGGACCTCGACCTTATCCGTGCCTGAGGGGCCTCGCTCAGCCGGTTTTGACCCGGTCGTGTTCGACCTCGACGGCACCGTGGTCGACACCGTCGAGCTCATCGTGGAGTCGTTTCGCCATGCCACCCAGACGGTGCTCGGCGAAGCGCTCCCCGACGAGGTGATCACGGCGGGCGTCGGCCAGCCGCTCATGACGCAGATGGAGAAGCTTTCGCCGGGGCACGCCGAGGAGTTGTACGCCGCGTACCGCGAGTACAACCACCGCCGTCACGACGAGCTCATCCGCGGCTACGACGGCATCGCGGAGGCACTCGAAGGTCTGAGGGCGGCGGGCCGGCGCCTGGGCATAGTCACGAGCAAGAGCGCCGACACGACGGCCATGGCCTTTGACGCCGTGGGCCTGGCGGAGCACTTTGACGTGGTCGTCACGGCTGGCGACACGAGCGCCCACAAGCCCTCAGCGCTGCCGTTGCTCCTGTGCCTGGAACGGCTCGCGGCCTCGGCCGAGGGGTCCATCTACATCGGCGACAGCCCTGTGGACATCCGTGCCGGCGCCGCGGCGGG
Source organism: uncultured Thermoleophilia bacterium (assembly GCA_963848545.1). Classification (GTDB taxonomy): domain Bacteria; phylum Actinomycetota; class Thermoleophilia; order UBA2241; family UBA2241; genus CAIXSE01. The sequence continues at coordinate 15,377 of CAWKEZ010000025.1, read as the reverse complement.
CATGGCCACGGCGGCGGTGGCGTGGGGAGTGTTCCCGCGCGAGGCCCTCCTCGCGGAGGCGCCCGATTACTGGCTGCGCGAGCCTCGTGAGTTGCTCCCGCTGTGCTTGCGCGGTGAAGGGCGCAGGGTGGAGGGTGGTAGAGGCGTCTGAGGCGTGGTCCGCCGCGCTGGGCGAGTGAGGCTCGGCGGCGCCGCGGGTACCAGCGAGTAGAAGCCGCGCGCCGCGGCGCCGAGCAGAGAAAGGGGGAGACGTGAGCGAGGCTGCAGAGGCCGCCGCGCGAGCCGCCAAGGCCGCTGAGACCGCCGGGGCCGCGACCCCGGCCGCGGCGCGGGCCGCCCAGTTGCGCGAGCAGCTCAACCGTCACTCCTATCTTTACTACGTGCTCGACCAGCCTGAGATAGACGATGCTCGCTACGACGAGCTATACCGCGAGCTGCAGGCCATCGAGGCTGAATTCCCCGAGCTGCGCACGGCCGACTCTCCGACGCAGCGTGTGGGCGCGGCGCCGCTCGAGCGGTTCCAGCAGGTACGCCACCTCGAGGCCATGCTTTCACTAGCCAACGCGCGCAACGCTGAGGAGTTGCGTGCCTGGGACCAGCGCAACCGGCGCCTTCTCGAGGCCAAAGGCCTCGACGGAGCGCCGCTCGCCTACGTGGTGGAGCCCAAGATCGACGGTCTTGCCATCTCACTCACCTACCGCGACGGCGTGTTCGCCGTGGGCGCCACGCGCGGTAACGGCGAGGTCGGGGAAGACGTTACCGCCAACCTGCGCACCATCGGGTCGCTGCCCCTGCGCCTGAGGGGCGAGCGGCCTCCGGCCGTGGTCGAGGTGCGTGGCGAGGTGTATCTGCCGCTGGCCGCCTTCGCGCGTCTCAACGAGGCGCGCGCCGCCGCCGGCCTCAGCACGTTCGTCAATCCGCGCAACGCCGCAGCCGGATCCATCCGCCAGCTCGACGCGTCGGTGGCCGCCGCGCGGCCCCTGGATCTGTGGTGCTACGCGATCGGCCACAGCGAAGGGCTCGAGCTGCCCGACCACCAGACGGCGCTGGAGTGGCTGCGCGAGCAAGGATTTCGCGTGAACCCGCGGATCGCCATGGTTGACGGCATCGACGCCGTGGCCGAGGCCTGCCACGCCTGGGAGGCGCGGCGCGCGGAGCTCGATTACGACATCGACGGCGTCGTGGTAAAGGTCAACTCGTTTGCCGTGCAAACGGCGCTGGGCAGCGTGGCCCACGATCCTCGCTGGGCGATCGCCTTCAAGTTCGCTCCCACGACGGTCGTGACCCGGCTCTTGAGCATCGAGGTCAACGTGGGGCGTACCGGGGTGCTTACGCCGTTTGCCGTGCTCAAGCCCGCCTTCGTCGGCGGGGTCACGGTGGAGCGTGCCACGCTGCACAACGAAGACGACCTGCGCCGCAAAGACATCAGGCCTGGCGATGACGTCATCCTGCAAAGGGCCGGCGACGTGATCCCGCAGGTGGTGGGCCCGGTGACGAGCGGTACCGCGTACGTGGATGGTCGGGATCGATCGCGCCGCACGTCACGCCGGCCTGGCCGAGTGGTCGATGCCCGATGTGTGCCCCGCCTGCGGTTCGCCGACCGTGGCGGAGACGGGCGAGGTAGCCGGGCGCTGCCCTAGCAAGTCGTGTCCAGCCCAGCTCGCGGAGAGCATCAAGCACTCTTAAGCAAGGGCGCCATGGACATCGACGGTGTGGGCGAGAGGCTGGCCGAAGATCGGTTTGCGCGAGGGCTGGGCGCGATGTTGCCGACCTGTACAGCCTGTGTCGCGACGACCTCGTGGGGCTCGAAGGGTTTGCGCTCGACAGGAAGACCGGCGAGGCCAAGCGTGCCGACAAGGTGCTGGAGGCGATCGAGGAGTCCAAGCAACGGCCCTTCGCGCGGGTGCTGTTCGCCCTGGGGGCGCGGCACGTGGGGGCCGTCACGGCGCTTGCGCTGGTGGAGCGGTTCCCGACGGTAGAGCAGCTGATGGAGGCCACCGCCACGAGCGCCGCCGTGCCGGGGGAGATCCCGTGGTCGGTGAGGTGGTGGCGCAGCACCTTGCCGCCGAGCGCAACCGCGCGACCCTTGCCAAGCTGCGGGACGCAGGCGTGCGCCTCTCGCAGGACGAGGCCGGGCCGGCGGCTGGGGCTCTCAGCGGCAAGTCGTTCGTGCTCACCGGCAGGCTGCCCGGGCTGACCCGTGGGGAGGCCGAGGCGCTGATCGAGGCGAGTGGCGGCCGGGTGGGCAGCGCGGTCACGCGCGCCACAGACTACGTCGTGGTCGGCGAAGACCCGGGTCGAAGCTTGCCAAGGCCGAGCAACTCGGCACCGCGGTCCTCGACGAGGCGGCCCTCCGCGAGCTCCTGGAGCACGGCGCGCAGGCTGAAGACGCTGACCACGCCATGCGGGCCGAGCCTGGCGGCTTCGGCTGAGGGGTTCCCGCGCCGTCTCTCGGCGGGCCAAAGCGTCCGAAATATACCTGAATCGTGAGGCCAGAAGCAGGGCGATAAGTACGTCCATTTATTGGTTAATATTTCGTTAACAAATCTTCGCACAGCGCTCCTAGTGTCCGGCCTGCGACGCTTCCCATCTCCGAGAAGCCCGCTGCCAGCGTCAAGTGCTGGTACCTCCCATCTCTGGTTCGCCCCGGCCCCGGGCGAACCACGGCCTCAGGGCGAGCGGCCGGCCGCCCCCAAAGCGGCAGACTGAAATGCCCTTAGGCCACCAGCGTGGGGGCGCGGATCCTCCGGACCGGCGCCCCCGTGTTAACCCCAAGGCAATTCTCGCTTCGCCTCGCTTCGCGGCGCTTCACACGCAGCCAACAATGCCGGGGCACACTGTGATTGGCTCCTTTCGCTGGCAAGCGATAGCCCCCCACCACAAGGGTTTTCCCCGAGCCCTTGCTCGAGGCCCCCCCCCCCCGCGGGGTCTCGTGCCTTAATCGGGGTATCGCGCCTTAACTGGGTCTGGGTTTTCGCGAACTTTGCCGAATGATGCGTGGCTGACAGGGGTTTGTTGCGCAGATAGGCTCGCAGCGCACAGCCAAGTGACCCGCGTGCCACACCTTCGGATGGGGTGCCGGCCCGGTACCGAGACTGGGGGCTTGTGGAGAATCGGATCCCGACCCGCATGGGAGACGGCTCGCTGGTGCGCATGACGCCCGCCGAGATCGCCGCCGACGTGCACGACGGAGTGGCGGTCGCGGTGCGGCGCGCCAGAGTGGAGCCGGTCTCCGACCGCGAGGTACAGCACCTGGTCGACATCTTCTGCAGCAGCGCGCGCTTCACGGTGGTCGACATCGGCGCCGAGGTGGTCCTCACCTTCGACGGCGGCGGCAGCCAGGACATGGGCACGCGGGTGCACGATCTGCAGTACTACGACAAGACCGTGCGCCGACTGGTCGAGCTCTACCACCAAGACTACTCGTACAAGGCCGTGAAGACGGTGCTTCCCTACGAGCAGATCATCATGCGGCAGGCTCAGCTACTCGTCACGGTGCCGTGCGGCTACGGTGCCATGCCCGACCTGGGGCGCTATACGGCGCCGGACTGGCCGCTGCCCAACTGGTCGCAGTTGCTGCCGGCGGGCAGGATCGAGGAGGCAAGGGCCGCTCAGGAGGAGGCCGCCGAGATGGCGGCCGCGGACATCGTGGTCGTGGCCGAGGGCATGATAGAGGTGGGCGCCGACTCGATCGACCTCGACACCGCCGGGGCCGCCTGGCGACGCCGATTTCCTGGCCGCCCTCAAGGCCGTGGAGCGCATCGGCGCGAAGTACCCCGATGTGGGTCTCCAGATCGGCATGGCGGGTGAGTTCGTGCTCGGCATGCACGGCGCGCTGGAGTACCGTGGGGTGCGCCTCGCGGGGCAGTGGCCGGTCGAGCAGATGAAACTGGCCGCCGCGGCGGGGGCAACCATCTTCGGACCGGCGATCAACGTGAACACGGGTCGCTCAGTGGCCTGGAACGTGGCTCGCACGCTCACCATCGTGAAGCCCTGCCGCCAGCAGGCGACGGTGCCCGTGCACCTCAACGGTGGCATGGGAGTGGGCGGCGTGCCCATGCACGTGCTCGCACCCGGTGACGCCGTCTCGCGGGCTTCACGGGCCGCGGTAGACATCCTGCGCCTCGATGGCTTGTAGGTGGGTGCCGGTGACGTGTACGGCCAGGCGATAAGTCATTGCGTCGCCTCGGGGATGGGTGGGATCCGGCAGTGCCGGAGATCCCGGTGGCCCGGATGATCACTCGAGGGATGCGGCTCGCGGAGGCCAAGAGAGACGTCTCCGACAAGCTCGCCGTGGCGCCCGGCGATCTCGGTACCCGGTCCTCATGCTGGACCGCGCAAGGAGCTGGGCTTGGGGGCCGGCTGGGAGGCGGGTGAGATCACGGCCGTCGATGAGCCGCTTGGCCTGGAGCGCAGGCTTCATATCGCCGAGCTACTCGGCGTGCCCATCAACTCGGTGCAGCGCTTCGTGCCATGACGGCCAAGAGAGGTGGCCGGGTTCGTCTGGACAGCTGAGCTGTGCTCTTAGGTGATGCACTGCTTCTCATGCAGCTGTTCGTTGCATACGTAGTGTAGACCAGTAGACCTCATCGGGGGTGCGATCTGCGAGCCCCTGGTGCCGGCGGCGATGATTGTAGAAGTGGAAGTAGGCGCCCAGCTCACGGCGCGCCTCGGTCAGATTCTCGTAGGCTTTCAGGTAGACCTCCTCGTGCTTGACGCTCCGCCAGAGCCGCTCGATGAAGACGTTGTCGAGCCAGCGGCCGCGGCCGTCCATGCTGATCTGAACGCCGTGGTCTGCGAGCACGCTGGTGAAGCCCTCACAGGTGAACTGCGAGCCCTGGTCGGTGTTGAAGATCTCGGGTGAGTCGTAGCGTTCAAGGGCCTCTTCGAGCGCCTCGATGCAGAAGCCGGCGTCGAGGGTGTTCGAGAGCCGCCAGGAGAGCACCCGTCGGGAGGCCCAGTCCATGACCGCCACCAGGTAGCAGAAGCCCCTCGCCAGCGGCAGGTAGGTGATGTCGGTAGACCAGACATGACCCGCCTCGGTGATCTTGAGGTCACGCAGGAGGTAGGGGTAGATCTTGTGGCCCGGGGCGGGCTTCGTGGTCCTGCGCTTGGGGGCGATGGCCATGATGCCCATCTGGCGCATCAAGGTGGCCACGCGCTGTCGCCCGACGGTGAAGCCGCGAGCGAGCAGCTCGCCCCTGATCCTTCTTGCGCCGAGAAACGGCAGCTCGGTGTGGACCTCGTCGATCGCCGCCATCAGGGCGAGGTCGCGCTCGCTCATCGCCACGGGCCGGTAGTAGACGCTCGAGCGGGCGAGGCCGAGCAGGCGCGCCTGGTGAGCGATGGGCAGGGGATGCGCCTTGTCGATCATCGCCTTGCGCTCGGAGCGTCCACGCGCCCGAGCGCACCGGCCAAAAAATCATTCTCCATGGTCAGCTCGCCGATCTTGGCGTGTAGCTTGGCGACGTCCGGTCTATCGTCCTTGTCGGCCTCGCTGGCCCCGAACACCTCCGGGGCACCTTCCAGCAGCTGGCGCTTCCACTTCGTGATCACGTTGGGATGCACGTCGAAGCGCTCGGCGATCTCGATGATCGGCTCTTCGCCCTTGATCGCCTCCAGAGCGACCTTGGCCTTGAAGGCGGGCGAGTGGTTACGTCGTGGGCGTCGTGGCATTGGTGGTCTTCCTCCTCGGTCGGCTGCCGCGGAGCAGTATCACCTATCGGGCTGTCCGATTTCGCCCGGCCACTTCTAAGCGCGGGGCCGCCAGCGCGTAGACCGAGCGCGTCGCGGTTCCCGTAGGGCGCGCCACTCTGTACACTGATCGCGCGTCACGACCGGGCCGGCGTAGCTCAGTTGGCAGAGCAGCCGCCTTGTAAGCGGCAGGTCGGCGGTTCGACCCCGCCCGCCGGCTCCAACAGGCGTGAAATGGCACAGAAAAGGCCCCTCCCGGGGCCGACCGTACTCCAAACGTACACCTCAGTGCGCCACTACTTCGCGAGCGCCGCCAGCTCCGTTGCCACGTCACCGCGGCCACCAGCTCGGCGGCCGACTCCTGCATGTCGGGCAGCACGTGCGAGTAGGTGTCCATCGTGATGCGGATGTTGGCGTGGCCGAGGCGCTCCTGCACGACCTTGGGGTGCACGCCGGCGCGAGCGCCAGCGTGGCCCAGGTGTGGCGCAGGTCGTGCATGCGGATGCGCGGCACGTCGACGGGGCCATGGCCTCGCTGGAAGAGCACGCGCACGCGATCGGGGTGCCAGGGCGCGCCGTCTTCGCGCGTGAACACGTGGCCGGTCGACCTAGCCAGGCCTCCCCCCAGTCGTTGGCGTCCTCGAGCTGCTGCTCGCTCTGCCGGCGCAGGACGGCCACGGTGCCGGCATCGAGCGGCCACCGCCGCGCGCCTTGCCGCTCTTCGTCGGGCGCTCTTCACGGTATAGCCCGTGCGAGCGCGCGCTGGCGCTGGATCGAGAGGCGCCCGTGCTCAGGTCGACGTCGCGACCACTGCAGGCCGAGCGCCTCGCCGCGCCGCAGGCCGGTGAGCGCCAGCAGGTGCCAGAGTGGGCCCAGTGCGGTCATCGCGCGGTCGCCCGCAGGAACGTCGCCAGCTCGTCGCCCGATCCACGTGTGCATCTCCGGCCGGCGCACCTTCGGGCGTTTCACCTGGCCGCCGGGTTGGCTGCGCAGCAGACCGGCCTCCACGGCGTCATCGAGGGCGCGGTGCAAGGACCAGCAGCAGGCCGCCGCGCGTCGCGGCGGAGAGTGGCCGCTTGGTCATCGGTGAGGCCTCGCGTGCCAGCTGCGCCGCCATCAGGGCGACGTCGTTGCGCGTCAGGCGTCTGCAGAGGCACGTCGCCGATCAGAGGCACGATGCGCCCCACGTGCAGCTCGTAGGCCACCACCGTGGCAGGCGAGAGCTCCTCGCTGTCGAGCGCCGGCAGCCAGCGCTCCTCCAGGTAGGCGCGCACGGTGATGTCGACCGGCGCCACGTAGTCGCCGCGCTCACGCTCCCTGAGCTCGTCGTGCAAGGCCTTGAGCGCCGCCGCCTTCGTTCGTGTACTTGCCCGGCAGCATCTCCTGGCGACGGGCGACGATGTCCTCAAGCTCGCCGTGCTCGGTCGGGCAGCTGCGCGCTCCCGGCTCGTCGCCCCAGAAGCGCTTGTGGCAGGTGGGGCAGCGCTGCGCCGCCTGCTTGCCGTACTCGAGGAACACCCGCCAGAAGGCGCCGCGCTTGATCGAGTGGCCTGACGTCATCCCTCTGTCCCCTCCCTCTCATCAGGTGCCCTGCGGAGTTCAGCGTCGCTCGCCTCGCCTCTCATCTCATCGACGTCGACCGGGAGATCGATGTCGGGTAGCTCGGCGAGCTTCTCGAGCAGGTAGTCGACAGCTTCGGCGGGGCCTCGAAGAGGTTGCGTTCCGGCGCTTTGATGTAGCCCTTCTCACGCGCGAGCAGCTCAAGGGCCTCCTGCTCGTCCACGCCTTTGAAGACGAGGGCCGCTTGGAGGCGGGCGATGCGCTCATTCTGCTTGGTCGAGCCCGGCCGGTTGACGCGCAGCCCCATCCTCTCGGCCTCGACCACCCAGCGCCGCACCTGCGGCAGGCTGTAGTGCAGACGCTTGGCAAGCTCGGCCATGGGGCTATGCGGGTTGTGCTCGCGGATCTCGTTGTAGAGCTTGGCAACCTCCTCGTAGTGCTGGCGGCTGCGACCGCGGGGCCCGGGGTGCACGTGCGCGGCGCGGTACACGGTCGGTGCTGGAAAGCCGAGCGACTCGGCCACCATCTGCGGCTGCCCGGCGGCGCTGCGCACGTGCCCTCGCACCTGCGTGAGACGCTGCAGGCCGAAGAGGATGTCGGTGAAGGGCAGGGCTCGCAGGCTGCGCGCCGTGATCGCGCTCCCAGCCGGCTCCTGCTCTTCTGGTCCCAGCCGCAGGCCGGTGGCGACGATGTCCTCGGTCGTGGGGTCGAGGGTGATGCGCACCTGTAGCGGGTAGCTCTGGCCCTCCCAGCGTGCACTCGCCCAGGTGCCGTGCCCGTCGCGGCTGCGCTCCGGCTCGTCCGACCAGGCGTAGTTGATCTGGCGGCCCGAGGGCGCCACAAAGGCAAGCGTGTAGTGCATCTCCACTTCCTTCTCTCGATGGGGCTGAGGCCGAAGCTGTGGCCAGAGTATAGCCACACGCTCATATCTGCGCAACGCGCTCTTGAGTCATCCATCAGTGACCGCGAGTCGCTCACGGTCATGCCGAACCGTGGAGCGACGCGCGATGTAGAGCGCCGCCAGCTGCTGGAATCAGGCCGTCAGAGGCCATGTGTCCAAATGAGGGTCGCGGTGACGACCTCATCGCCCGAGGTGCGCGCACCTGTCAGCACTGCCGGCGCCCGCCGCGGCCCGTGCGATCAGGCTGGCGGCCGGCGTCGGGCAGACCCAGATGGCGGCGCAGCTTGGCGTCCACCGCGTCACACTGGCGCGCTGGGAGCGGGTACCCGCCGCCCCCGTGGGCGCTTCCTGCAGCTGTACGTCGAGCTGCTGGAGCTACTGCAACGGGAGGCACGGCCATGAGCCGCGCCGCTAACGGGCCACCGCTGAGCGTTGACGACCTGCGCCGGCGGCCGACGATCACGATCCCCGAGGCGGCGGCCTTCCTGGGGATCTCGGTCGACCTCGCCTACGAATCAGCTCGTCGTGGGGAGCTGCCAGTGGTCTCCCTTGGCAGGCGCAGGCTCGTCATCTCATCCAAGCTGATCGAGCTGCTGTCGCTGGGGGCGCAGTGATGGCGCAGCAGCTGGAACGCACGACTTTCGAGACCAGCCGGCTCATGGAGTTCTTCTCGGAGAAGGAGCTCTCCATGCAGATCGGCCACGACCGTGACCGGTGGCCTCTGGCGCTCGTCAAGGAGCTCGTCGACAACGCGCTCGATGCCTGCGAGGCGGCCGGCGTGCCACCGGAGATCACGGTGACGGTCGACGACCACGCGCTGAGCGTCGCCGACAACGGCTCCGGCCTGCCGGCGGCGACCATCGAGCGTTCACTCGACTACCTGGTGCGGGTGAGCGACAAGAACCACTACGTGAGCCCGACGCGCGGGCAGCTCGGCAACGCACTCAAGTGCGTCTGGGCGGCGCCCTTCGTCGCCACGGGCGAGGAAGGCCGCGTCGAGGTGCACGCCGACGGTCGCCGCCACGTGATCACGGTGGGGCTCGACCGGATCGCTCAGAGCCCGGCACTGCACCACGAGGTCATCAGCGACGGCCTTGTAAGAAACGGGACTCTCGTGAAGATCCACTGGCCGCTGATAGCAGGCTATCTGAGGAGCCCCGAAGGCACGATCAAGAGGATGCTGACCGACTTCGCCGCCTTCAACCCGCACGCCGCCTTCGCCTGGCACGACGAGCGCAGCGGCACGATCATGGCGAGCGACCCTGGCTGGCGCAAGTGGCGCCCGGCCGAGCCGACCAGCCCGCACTGGTATGGCGCCGAACAGCTCCGTGACCTGCTGGCGGCCTACCTGATAGCGGAACGCAAGGAGGGCGCCAAGGCGCGCACGGTGCGTGAGTTCGTCGCCGAGTTCCGCGGCCTCAGCGGCACGGCGAAGCAGCAGGCGGTGACCACGGCCTGGGGCTGACCGGCGCCTACCTGCCCGAGTTCGTCGAGGATGGTGACGTCTCGCTGGAGAGGGTCGCCGCGCTGCTCGCGGCGATGCAGCAGGAGTCGCGGCCGCCGCAGCCCGCCGTCTCGGCGTCCTCGGCCAGGACCATCTCACAGAGCACCTGGTCGAGCACCGGCATGTGGACGCCGACAGCGTGCGCTACAAGAAGGTGGAGGGCCAGGTCGGCGGCCTGCCGTTCGTGCTTGAGGTGGCCTTCGGCATCTACACCGACGAGTACGAGGGCTGCGGTCGCGACATCAGCGTGGGCCTCAACTGGTCGGCGACGCTCAAGCCGCCGATCCGCGAACTGGTCGGCTTGCTCGGCGAGCAGCGCGTCGACCCCCACGATCCAGTGGTCGTCCTCGTGCACCTGGCCTGTCCCGCTGATGCAGTTCACCGACCGCGGCAAGGGCGTGCTGCAGCTGCTCGAGAGGCTGAGGAGGATGCGCCAGACCAACTCGACTGCCCTACAGACGGCGCTGAGGTCGGTCTCGAAGGACTGGAAGCAGGCGAAGCGCAGTGCCGACCAGCAGGACCGCGTCCAGCGTCGCGCCCTCGAGAAGATGCGCAGCGCTGCGCTATCGGCCGCCCACGATCAAGGACGCCGCCTACGCGGCACATGGAGGTGGCCTACCTGAAGGCCAGCGCCAACGGCACGCTGCCGGCCAACGCTCGGCAGATCATGTACGCGGCGCGCCCCTACGTGTTGGCGGAGGCAGGCGAGTGCTGGCGCGACTCGAGCTACTTCACCCAGACGCTGCTGCCCGACTACATGGAGGAGTACGGCATCGACGACTGGAACGTCGTCTTCGACGCTCGTGGCCACCTGCGCGAAGCCGCACGGCGGCGAGCGCGTCGACCTGGGGACCATCGAGGTACGCCGCTACATCGCGTCCTGGAGCGCTGCCGCCGTTGCGACGATCTGGATCCGGCGAGTCATGATCGACACGCGCTTCCCCACGGCCGGGCCCGACAACCGCTACCGCTTCGCCCTGTTCGTCGAGAAGGAAGGCTTCGATCCCGCTCCTGGCAGGCGGCCCGCATCGCCGAGCGCTTCGACATCGCCATCATGAGCACCAAGGGCATGTCGATGACGGCGGCGCGGGCGCTGGTCGAGCAGCTGTCGGAGCGTGGCGTGACGATCCTCGTGCGTGCACGACTTCGACAAGGCCGGCTTCTCCATCCTGCACACGCTGCGCTCCAACACCCGCCGCTACCACTTCGAGGGGCGCCCGAACGTCGTCGACCTCGGCCTGCGCCTCAGGACGTTGAGGCCATGGAGCTGCAGAGCGAGCCGGTGCGAGTACACGGGCGGCCGCGACCCGCGCTGGAACCTGCGCGACTCCGGCGCCAGCGAAGAGGAGTGTGACTACCTCGTTCGCCAGCACTATCGCGGGGGCTGGGAGGCGAGCGCGGGTCGAGTTGAACGCCATGTCGGCCGACCAGTTCGTGGCCTGGCTGGAGGCCAAGCTGACGGAGGCCGGCGTCGACGAAGGTCGTGCCCAGCGCCGACGTGCTGGCGGCCGCCTACCGGCGCGCCGTCGCGGCTCGAGGCGGTGCAGGAGGCGATCGAGACGACGCTCGCTGGCGTGGACGGCCGCGAGATCGACGTGCCGGACGACCTGGCGGCGACGTAGCGGAGAGGATCGCCGGCACGGCGCACTCCTGGGACGACGCCCTCTGGGACATCGTCCGAGCGAGCGAGTCGTGAGCGGACATTGCCCTGACGGTGACGGCGCCTGCCCGAGCAGGCCCACACCAGGGATCTCCCGCCGTGGTGTCGCATCAGAGAATGCCGACTCGTTCGCCGGTATCGACCGCGAGGCCCTCAGGCGCATCGCTGACCAAACCCTGCCGACGGCCGAAGAGGTGATCCGCGACTGGGGGCGCCAGCATGCGCACCTTGACGTCGACGATCCCGCCGACAGGCTGATCATCATCGGGAAAGCGGAGGCCCTGGGCGGGAGCCTCGCCAAGAATATCGACGTGCTCGAGACAGCAATAGCGGAGGCGGAATCGGCAAACGGGAACGGCGGCGGGCACGGCAAGCGGTACCCTCGGCAGGAGCGCGCCGCGCACGGGGAGCCCATGCCCCTGCTCCACGAAGCCGCCCACGCGGAGCTGCTCGCGAGCGTGTGGCGCGACGAGTATCGCTGGGCAGCGCGCCAGGGGAGCTGGCGTCACTGGACGGGGCGCGTATGGGAGGCGGTCACTGAGCCCGTGGCTGTGGCCGCCGCGCAGAAGGAGCTGCGCCGGCATTACGGCCTCCTTCTCGCAGAGACGCAGACCGAAGAGGAGGACAGGCGCCTGCGCACCCTGCACGGCGAGGCGTGCCGCTACGCCTCTGTGCTCGGGGCGCTGTCGTTTCTCAAGGGTGAGCCCGGCTTTCATACCGCCTTCGAGGAGTGGGACGCAGCCCCCTACGCGCTGAACTGTGCTGACGGACTGCTCGATTTGCGCACCCAGAGGCTGCGTGCGCACGACGCGGCGGAGCTGTGTACGAAGATCACGCGCTGGCGATTCGGCGACACCGAGAGCACGGGCGCATGGCAGCGCCACCTGGAGCGCTGCCTGCCGAACGCAGACGTGCGCCGACAGGTACAGCGTGACCTCGGTCGCGCCCTCGTCGACGCGAACCTTGAGATGAGCCTGCCTATCTGGTACGGGCACGGGCGCAACGGCAAGAGCACGACGGCTGACGCCTTGATTGAGGGACTCGACGGCTACGGCAAGACAGCCGTTGCCAATCTGCTGATCGTGCAACGCTTCGAACAGCACCCGACCGACCTCGCCGACCTCGCCGGCTCGCGGCTCGCCGTCTGTGAGGAGATCGAGGATGGCAAGCGCTTAAACGAGGCGCGCGTCAAGCGCCTGACCGGCGGCAAGACCGAGAGCGCCCGCTTCATGCGCTGCGACAACTTCCGTTTCCGGCCACCAACAATCTTCTTGCTGGTCAATCACCACCCCGTCATCACGGGCACCGACAAGGGTGTCTGGGGGCGCCTTCGGCTGGTGCCCTGGGAGGTCAGCATCCCGTTCGCCGAGCAACGGCCAGAGGAGGAGATGCTCGCCGAGCTCATGGCCGATGGCTCCTGGATGTTGCGCTGGATGGTCGCCGGCTTCGCCGACTGGCAGGCGGACCATCACTGGATCGCCGAGGAGGTGCGCATCGCCACCGAGGAGTACCGCGTCGAGCAGGACCGGCTGGCCGGGTTTCTCAGCCGCAAGTGTGACCTCAGACCATTCGGCACGGTGGGGATCGCCGAGTTCTACGAGGCGTATGTGCGGGACGCGCAGCAGGCCGGTGAGGAAGCCATGAGCAAGATCCTCTTCGGCAAGCAGCTCAGGAGCCAGGGGTTCAAGCAGGACGAACAGACGGCGCTTCTGGCAGGGCGTCCGCCTCGCCGGCGTGCAGTCTTTCGATGACGTGAACGCGCACGGCGACAAGGAATGACAAAGAACGCTGGTTCGTTTACGCGAAACGCTGTCCTTGAGAATGAACCAGGAAAGCGTGTCAAAGCTTGTCGCGCAGGGCTTATCGCGAGCCTGAGCGGTTCTTGTGCTGAACTGCCACCATCGGCGACGGGGGTCGCGTCGGCTAATCCCGGGCGAGGTGGCCGGTCCCCGACAGTCGCCGGCGCTGGCAACCGCCTGCGAGACGTGGGGTTTGACACCATGCACCGGCCTGGATAGCGCCATAGTCGCTGCTCCGGTGTCGTGTCGAACGTGATCGTCAAAGCGGCTTGCTCAGGTGCTTTCGCGCCTGACCCTGCCGTAGGGGCTACTTCACCTTGAACGCAAGCCACTTCGTCGTGGCGGCCGTGTTCGTGCCCGTCCTGGCGATCGTGGCCCTCATGCGGTAGCTGCCCTTCTTGGCTGGCTTGTACTTCCAGATGTAGGCGCCCGTCGTGCCGGTCGTCGCACAGGCAGTCTTCACCTTGACCCACTTAGCGCCCTTCCTCTGCACGGTGAGCGTGACCCTGCAGCCGGCGAGGCTGGTGGGTGTCATGGTGCCCTTCGCTGTCACACACTTGCCGAGCCTGAGGGCATCGCTGGTGAGCCCGCTCAGTTTGAGCGTCAGTTTCGGCGTGACCGCGATGACCGTGAAGCTCGTCGCACTCGTCGCCGTGCCGCCCGAGGTGCTGGCGGCAATCTTGCCTGTGTTGGCCCCGGGTGGCACGGTGGCTGTGATCTGCGTGGCGCTGTTCACGGCGAAGGTCGCCGCAGCGCCGTTGAAGCGGACCGCGCTAGCGCCGCCGAAGTTCGTGCCGATCAGGGTCACGGCAGTGCCCACCGTGCCGGAGGCGGGGGTAAAGCCGGTGAGTGTGGGCGTCGCCGTTGGTGTGACCACGACTGTGAAGCTCGCCGCGCTGGTGACCGTGCCGCCGGGGTTGGTGACGGTGATCGGGCCGTTCGTGGCACCAGCCGGTACGATGGCGGTGATCTGCGTGTCGCTGTTCACGGTGAAGGCCGCCGTAGTGCCATTGAAACTAACTGCGCCAGCGCCGCTGAAGTTTGTGCCGGTCAATACCGCGACACCACCCACATAACCGGAGGCTGGCGTAAAGCTGTCCAGAGTCGGCGTCGAGTAGCCCCCGCTGGTGGTGAAGAGACTGGTATTTGATCCCAGCGCCCAGACGTGAGTCGCGTCTATGCAGGCGACGCAGTCGGGGAATCCAGCCGTGTTGATGGCTTGCGGACTCCAGGTGGCGCCGCCGTTGGTGGTGGCGAGGATGACTCCCAGTCCACCGCCCCCCACCGCCAAGCCATCGCTGCCGTCCCCCACCGCCCAGCCATCACTGGCGTTGGCGAAGGCGACGGACAGGAGGCCGGCGTCCAAATACGCGAATGCTGCCTGTTGCTTCCAGGTGGCGCCGCCGTCCGTGGTGGCGACGATGGTCCCGTCCTCGCCCACCGTCCAGGCGTGGTTGGCATCGGCGCAGGCAACACTATCGAGCGTCATTGAGGTGATCGCCCCCTTGCCCTGCCGACCCCAAGTGGTACCGCCATTCGTGGTGCCGACGATGGTGCTGAGATCGCCCACTGCCCAGGCGTGCGTGTCATCGGCACAAGTGACGGAGTTGAGCTGTTCAGTGGTGTCCGGGGCCTGCGCCGTCCAAGTGGTGCCGCCGTCAGTGGTGGCGAGGATGACACCGCTGTCGGACCTGTTGTTGCCCACCGCCCAGGCGTGGCTGGCATCGGCGCAGGTGACGCCGTCGAGCGCAGCAGTCGTGTCCACATCCTGCGTTGTCCACGTGGCGCCGCCATCAGTGGTGGCGAGGATGATGCCGTTCAAGTACGCGTTAGTGCCCACCGCCCAGCCATCACTGGCGTTGGCGAAGGCGATGGCGGTGAGGTTAACGCCGAGTTTAAATCAGCGTGCCTGCTTGAACTCTGTTGAATCCACGTGGCGCCGCCGTCAGTGGTGGCGAATAAAGACCGTCCTGCCCGTCCCCGAGTCGAAGCCCACCGCCCAGCCGTGGGAGGCATCGACGAAACTGACGGCGTCGAGGGCAAAGCAGCCAGCGGGCAGGTTCTGCGGCACCCAGCCATCAGTGTTGGCGGCGGCGGCCGGCAATGCCAGCGTAAGGCCAAGAAGGACCAGCGCCAGGCCGAGAAGCGTGGAGGCAAGCCGCCGAGCGGCTGGCCGATCGCCTCGTGCCGGCCTCTGACGGTCAGGCATGGCAACCCCTCCTCCTGAGATGTGCTGCCGGCCCCGCCATGTGAGGCAGCA
>CAWKEZ010000024.1:0-25361 GCA_963848545.1 uncultured Thermoleophilia bacterium | reverse complement strand
GGAGGAACGCGGAGCCGGCCGAGCGTGCGCCGGCGATGCGGCGCAACGCACGGCGAAACGTGTTTCGCATGTGCATGATGTTTTCCCTGAAAGGAAGAAGTGGTTAGTGGCTAGTGGTTAGTTGCTGGTCCACTGGGCGCGACGGCGATATTACAATTTCAACTCAACCCGCGCCCGCTCGGCGATGGCGGGCATCTGGGCGGCGGTGGCAACGTCGATGCCGTAGCGGTCAAGGGCCTCCAGTGCGAAGGCCACGTCTGGGTCCTTCCAGTCGAGCCCGTCCTCGATCACTGCGTACAGGTTCGGGTCGGCATTCTCGGCGAGCGCCATTCGGTCGCGAAAATTCTGATAACTGAAGGCCAGCACCTTGGCTGCGTTGACATCAGTCGCCAGCGACACCGCATGGAACATCTGGATAACGTTCTCCGGCCGATATGCGCAATCGATCTTGAGCGGATCGCCGTTACCCGCGTACTTGGCCACCTCGATGTCCTTCCACATCACCTGCCAGACGCCGGCCTGCTCGAAGGCGCCACGCATGACGTTGTAACTGGCGCGGCGGCCCGCGCGCATACCATGTAACACTTCCGTCGCCATGCCCGCCAGGCACACCCCCACACAATCGACAGCGAGGCGATGGCCACGGTGGAGCGTCCCCGGCACCCCTGAGCACGACTGACGGTCGCGACGCCCCCCTGCGGCCACCGCCACTCCCACACCGCCCGCCACCGCCTGAGGCCTCCTGAAGACCCGCCAGACCTCCCACGATTGGACCCCGCACCGCACTCTCGGTCGACGCATGCGGGGGGGTCTGAGAGCCGCGCGAAGCGCGGCGAGCCGATGTCTTCACCCGTCACCCGTGACCCTGGCCACGTCTGACGCCCCCTGAGCACACCCCGGGACGATCCGACGGCCCCGGGAAGAGGCCACAAGGGCAACGGATTCTGAGCGCTGCCTGCGGTCACGGTGCAGGGTGGGGGGTTGGGGCTTGGCGAGCCGCGCGAAGCGCGGCGAGCGGGGCAAGAGGCCAGGAGAATAAACCGGAGTAAACCAGTCTGTTACGGCAGGGGGACGTTTCAAGCCCGTCTAGCCCCTATCCCCCCTGGGGTTTGCCGGAGAAGGACGAGCGACGTACCATACCAGCGATATTCCGCTCCCATCTCCAGGCCCGCTGATGGGCACGTATTTCGGCACCGACGGTATCCGTGGCGTGGCCGGCGAGCTGCTCACGCCGGAGTTCGCGGTGCGCGTCGGCCGAGCCGCGGCGGCGGTGCTGGCCCACAGGGCCGGGCGTCACCCACTGGTGGTGATAGGGCGCGACACGCGCCTGTCGGGGCCCATGCTCGAGGCGGGCCTCACCGCCGGCCTCACCTGCGGCGGTGCCCGTGTAGAGATCGCCGGCGTGATCCCCACTCCGGGGCTTGCCGCGCTGGTGAGCCAGCGCGGCGCCCATGCCGGCGTGGTCATCAGCGCGTCGCACAACCCCTTCATCGACAACGGCATCAAGTTCTTCTCGGCCGCCGGCATCAAGCTGAGCGACGAGGAGAGACGAGGAATCGAGGCCCGCATGGACGCCGACGATCACGGCCTGCCGGCCTGCGACTCCTTCGGCACGGCCGAGGCCCTCGAGGGCGCCGTGGAGGGCTACGACCTGTGGGACGTGGTCCGGCGCATCCCGCTCGACCTGAGCGGCATGAAGATCGCCATCGATTGCGCCCACGGTGCCATGTCGCGCGCGGCGCCCTCGCGCTCGCAGAGTCGGGCGCCGAGGTGGCCGTGATGTTCGCGGAGCCGGACGGCACCAACGTCAACGACGGCTGCGGCTCCACGCACATCGCCGCCCTGCGCGAGTCGGTCGCGGCCGACGGCTTCGACCTGGGCCTGGCCTTCGACGGCGACGGCGACCGTGTGCTGGCCGTCGACGCCTCGGGAGGCTGGTCAACAGCGACTTCATCATCGCCATCCTCGCCAAGCACCTGAAGTCGCTGGGCAAGCTGAGACGCGACACCGTGGTTACCACGGTGATGACCAACCTGGGCTTTCATCTGGCGATGAGGCGCGAGGGCATCGAGGTTCTCGCTACCGTCACCGACGTGGGCGACCGCTACGTGGTGTCTGAGATGCTCAAGGGCGACTACCTGCTGGGCGGCGAGCAGTCGGGTCACATCATCAACCGCGACGTGAGCACCACCGGCGACGGCTTGGCCACCGCCCTGCTGCTACTTCAGGCGCTCGGCGAGATGGGCCTGCCGCTCGCCGAGGCGGCGCGCGTGATGACACGCCTGCCGCAGAAGCTCGTCAATGTGCGGGTGCGCGACAAGGATGCGCTGGCCGGGGCGGCCGCCGTGTGGGCGGCGGTCGACGCGGAAAGCCGTCGTCTGGGCGATACCGGCCGCGTTCTGGTGCGTCCGTCGGGCACCGAGCCGCTGGTGCGCGTGATGTGCGAGGCGCCCAGCCACGATGAGGTCGAGGAGGCCTGCCGGCGCATCGTCGACGTCTCACCAGCGAACTGGCGTAGCTCGCTACCACTTCTGGCGAACCAGCGCGGGCGCGGAGGTCGACCTGGTGATTGAGCGCGGCGAGAGCGTCGTGGGCGTCAGGAATCAAGAGCACAGACCCTGACCCAACGAACGCTCTCGGGAATGCGAGCTCTGCGCACCGATCTTGGCCCTCGCTTTCGCCTCGGCTTGGTCGCGCATCTGGGCGACGAGCCGGTCGTGGCGGACGAGACGCTCGTCGCCGTGCCTCCGGCGTCGTTGCTCGCCGCCAGACCGGGGTAGAATAGCGCCACATAGCAGACCGGCAGCGCGGACACCCGCACGTCAACCTGAGCGCCTGGCCCGCATGAGAGCGCCCGCAAGGGCCGCTCGCGGGGTGACGAGGTGGAGGTTCATCGAAAGACTCGGCGGATGCCTCCGGCTTGGCACGGTCGTCAGGGAGTCGATAAAACCCGTCGGTAACGGCGGCTACAGAGCGTCCCCGGGTGCCGTCACGCAGCTTGCTCGCCTGCGCCACGCCCCCAGAAGGGAGAGCACGCATGTGCGGCATCGTAGGCTATGCCGGGAACCGTCCCGGCCAGCCCATCATCCTCGACGGGCTGCGGCGTCTCGAGTATCGCGGCTACGACTCGGCCGGCCTGGTGCTGGTTGAACCGGACGGCCTGCAAGCGGTGCGCGCCGTGGGCAACCTCGACGCGCTGTGCGCGGCCGCCGGGCCCACCATGTCGTCGGCTACGGTGGGCCTGGGCCACACGCGCTGGGCCACGCACGGCCAGCCCAGCGAGGCCAACGCTCACCCACACGACGATTGCGGCGGCCGCGTGTCCATCGTCGTCAACGGCATCATCGAGAACTACAAAGAGCTGCGCGCCGGCCTCATCGCGCGCGGACACGAGTTCAAGAGCCAAACCGACGCCGAGGTGGTGGCGCACATCCTCGAGGAGCACGTCGGCGACGGCCTCACGGCCGCGGTGCGCGCCGCCGTCGCCGAGCTGCAGGGACACTACGCCTTCTGCGCGATCTCGGCAGACGAACCCGACCTCGTGGTGGGCACGCGCAAGGAGTGCCCCCTGGTGGTGGGCGTGGGCGACGGAGAGATGTTCTTCGCCTCGGCACTGCCCGCCTTCATGGCGCACACCCGCACCATCGTCGTGCTCGAAGACGGCGACGTGGTAACACTGCGCGCCTCCGGCGCGGAGTTCTGCGACGTCGCCGGGGCGCCGCTGCAGCGCGCCCAGACGGTGGTGTCGTGGGACGACGACGCCGCCGAGAAGGGCGGCTACGAGACCTTCATGCTCAAGGAGATCCACGAACAGCCGGCGGCGCTGCGCGACACATTGGCCGGGCGCCTGCGCGAAGACGGCACCGTCGACCTGAGCGAGGTCGGCATGGGCGACGAGATGTTGCGCCGCCTGCGGCGCATCTTCATCGTGGCCTGTGGCACCTCGTACCACGCCGGCCTTATCGTGAGCTACGCCATCGAGCAGCTCGCCCGCGTGCCGGTGCAGATCGACGTGGCCAGTGAGTTTCGCTACCGCGAGCCGGTGTTCGACCCCGAGACGCTGGTGATCGGCATCACGCAGTCGGGCGAGACGGCCGACACGCTGGCCGCCATGCGGCTGGCCCGCGCCGCCGGCTCGCCGGTTCTGGCGCTGACCAACATCATGGGCAGCCAGGCCACCCGCGACGCCGACTACGTGCTGTTCACGCGCGCCGGCCTCGAGATCGGCGTGGCGGCGACCAAGACGCATACCGCGCAGGTCGCGGCGCTGCTGCTGCTCGCCCTCAGGCTGGCCTGGGCTCGTGGGGTGAAACCGGAGGAGGAGCTGCGTCGCCTCGGCCACGAGCTGCGTGCCATCCCCGAGCTCGTGCAGCAGCTCCTCGAGCGCGACAGCCGCAGCATGCAGATCGCCAACCGCTACCACGACGAGCGCTTCTTCCTCTACCTCGGTCGCGGCATGGGCTACGCGGTGTGCCTGGAGGGCGCGCTCAAGCTCAAGGAGATCAGCTACATCCCTACCGAGGCGTACGCCGCCGGCGAGATGAAGCACGGCCCCATCGCGCTGCTCGACAAGGAGTCGCCGGTGGTAGTGGTGGCCGACGACAGCCCGGTGTTCCCCAAGCTGGTCGAGCAACATCGAAGAGGTGCGGGCCCGCGGCGCCGATGTGATCGCCGTGGCCAGCGACGGTAACGAGGCCATCACCGAGCTTTCGCGCGACGTCCTCTGGGTGCCGAGGTGCGACCACCACCTGGCACCTATCCTCACTGTTGTACCGCTGCAGCTGCTGGCCTACCACATCGCCGGCATCAAGGGACTCAACGTCGACCAGCCGCGCAACCTGGCCAAGACCGTGACCGTGGAATGACCACCGTAGCCGGGTCATCGACGCCGGACGGCGAAGCCAAGGCGGCGTCAATCACCACCGTAGCCGGGTCGGGCGGCCTGCTCTTCGGCTTGGGCATAGACGTGATCTCGGCGGAGCGCATCGAGCGCCTGCTGGAGCGCCTGCCGCGAGCCTACGAGCGGCTCTTCAGCGAGCAGGAGCGCGCCTACTGCGAGCGCTTCGCGAACCGCTTTCAGCACTACGCGGCACGGTTCGCCGCCAAGGAGGCCGTGGGCAAAGCCCTGGGAATCGGTATCATCGGGTTCGTGTGGCGCGACATCGAGGTACTCTCGGGGGGGAAGCCCCGCATAGTACTGCACGGCGACGTAGCGCGCGTAGCTCGTCGCCTGGGCGTCACGCGTGTCGAGGTTTCGCTCAGTCATACGGCCGGCATGGCCTACGCCGTGGCCGCGGCTCTCAAGGAGGACGCCGATGTATGAGTCACTGTTGCTCGGCCTGTACACCGTAGAGGCGATGCAACGCGCTGACACCGCCGCGATCTCCGGTGTGGGCATCCCCGGCGGCCATCTCATGGAACGTGCGGGGCTGGCCGTGGCCGGCGAGATCCTGGAGAGGTACGACCCGGAAGAGGTGGTGGTCTTCGCCGGCAAGGGCAACAACGGCGGCGACGGCTTCGTGGTGGCGCGCGAGCTCTTCAACGCCGACGTCGAGGTAACGGTGTTCACGCTGGCCGCCGCCGATGAGTATCGGGGCGACGCCAAGCTCAACCTCGACATCCTCGGTAAGCTGGGTGTCGACGTGCGCCAGGCCTTCGGCGAACGTGGGGGGACCGCCGAAGACGTGGCGGCCATCACCGAGATGGCCGACGTGGTGGTAGACGCCATCTTCGGCACTGGGTTCACCGGGGCCGCCAAAGGGACGGCCGCGGCCGTCATCGAGCTCATCAACGAGGCACCCAGCGCTGTGGTAAGCATCGACATCGCGAGCGGCGTGGGCGCCAGCACCGGCGCGGTGCACGGGCCGGCTGTGGTGGCCGACCTCACCGTGGCGTTGCACGCCGCCAAGATAGGCCACTTCGTTACCCCCGGTGGCACCTGCAGCGGCGAGGTGGCGGTGGTGCCCATCGGCATCCCGCCGCTCTGCGATCAAGACGCCGAAGTGTGGCTGCTGAGCGACGAGGGCGTCGCGCCGCTGATCGTGCCCAAGGGAGCGCTCGACCACAAGCGCTCGGTCGGTACCGTGCTGGTGGTGGGCGGCTCGCAAGGCATGAGCGGCGCCGCTCACATGACCGGCATGGCCGCGCTGCGCGCCGGCGCCGGCCTGGTGCACGTAGCCTTCCCCGCGGGGACGCACGGCCCCAAGCCGTACCCCGAGGTGATCACCGTCGAGGTCCCCGGCGCGGACGGCCAATTCACACTTGCCGGGGCGCGGGGCTCTGTACGACGAGATGGCGCGCCTGAAGGCCGTGGCCGTCGGACCCGGCCTGGGTCGCGGCGACGAGGCGCAGCTCCTGGTTCGTGAGCTGCTCGGCATCGACCGTCCGCTGCTCCTCGACGCCGACGGCTTGTACGCCCTGGGCGACCGGCTGGAGCTTCTCGCCGAGCGCAAGATGCCCACTGTGCTCACGCCGCACGAGGGCGAGCTGGGCCGCTTGCTCGGCCTCACGGCCGAGGAGGTGGCGGCCCAGCGTCTCGTCAGTGCTCGTGCGGCTGCGCAACGCAGCGGCGCCACCGTTCTGCTCAAGGGCGAGGCCAGCATCGTTGCCGATCCGTCCGGCGGGCGTACGTCATCCCCACTGGTAACCCCGGCCTGGCGACGCCCGGCACCGGCGACGTGTTGAGCGGCGTCATCGTGGCGCAACTCGCCAAGGGGCTGGACGCCACCGATGCGGCCTGCCTGGCCGGTTATCTGCACGGCTTGGCCGCCGATCTGGCCGCCGAGAACCAGGTGGGCACCGAGGGCATGGTGGCCGGCGACCTGTTCCAGTTTCTCCCGGTCGCCATTGAGCGGCTCAAGGCCGGTCCGCAGGAGGAGACACATGTCCACTGACGTCCCGAGCGAGGGTGACGCCCTCGTGCGCGAGATCATGACCACGCCCGTCGTCACCGTGAGCCCCGAGCTCTCGGTGAAGGACCTGGCGGCGTTGTTTCGCGACCGGCGCATCGGCGGCGCGCCCGTGGTGGAGAGCGGGAAGCTCGTGGGTATCGTCACCGAGGGCGATCTCATGGCTCTTGACGCCGACGTGCCGTACCCGCACTACTTCGAGCTCTTCGACAGCATCATCTATCTGGGTAGCCAGAAGAAGTTCAAGGAGCAGCTGCAGAAGGCGGCGGCGGCGACGGTGCGCGAGCTCATGACCCACGACGTCAAGACGGTCGGGCCAGACGATCCGGCCCGCAAGGCGGCTACCCTGATGTCGCGTCATCGCTTCGACCGCGTACCGGTGGTGGAAGAAGGCGTGGTGGTGGGACTCGTGACGCGCCACGACATCATCAAGCTCATCGGCCTCTAAGATGCTGCGTGGTCGTGAGCGGGCGCTAGCCGAGGTAGACCTCGACGCCATCCGCCATAACGTGAGGCGTCTGGGGCGCGACTTGCCGCCCGGCGCCGTGCACTGCGCCGTGGTGAAGGCCAACGGGTACGGCCACGGAGCGGTTACGGTGGCGCGCGTCGCGCTGGAGGCCGGCGCCACCTGGCTCGGCGTCGCCTGCGTGGCGGAGGCGCGGGAGCTGCGCGCCGCCGGCCTGCGAGCCCCGATCCTCGTCTTCGGTCCCCTGAACGGCACCGAGCTCGAGATGGCGGTGGCGGTGGGCGCCGACGTGGTGGTGTGGTCGGAGCGGTTCCTGGCCGAGGCGATCCGCCTGGGCGCCGGCGTGCACGTGAAGTTCAACTCGGGGATGAGTCGCCTCGGCGTGGGCGAAGACAAGGCGCGGCTGCTCTGTGGCACGGCCGCCGCGGCCGGCCGCCTGGCGGGCCTCATGAGCCACTTCGCCACGGCCGACGAGGCAGACACCACCTTCTTCGAGTACCAGCTCGAACGCTTCACTGCGCTGGCCGCCGAGCTCGGCGCCGTGTACCCCAACCTACTCTGCCATACGGCCAACAGTGCGGCGACGCTGCGCGGGCCGCGCACTCACTTCGGCATGGTGCGCACCGGCATCGCCATGTACGGCTTGGCGCCGAGCAACGACGATCCCTTCAAAGACGACTTACGGCCGGCGATGCGGCTAAGCTCGTACGTCGCGGCCGTGCGCCTTGTGGCCCCGGGCGAGAGTGTGGGGTACGGGCGACGCTTCGTGGCCGACGAGCCAGCGCGCATCGCCATCGTGCCCATCGGCTACGCCGACGGCGTCTCGCGGGCCCTTACCAACCGCGGCGAGGTCTTGGTGGCCGGCAGGCGGTGCCGTATCACCGGCACGATCAGCATGGATCAGCTCACCGTGCGCTTGCCCGACGATCACGGCAAGCCCGGCGACGAGGTCGTGCTGTTCGGCACGGCGGACGGAGGCAAAGCCGCGGCCGGCGGTGCGGCGGACGACCCCGGTGCCGCGCCGCGCATCCTCTGTGAGGAGGTTGCGCGGCTGCTCGAGACCATCAACTACGAGATCGTCTGCGACGTGGGGCCGCGGGTGGTGCGCCGCTACCGCGGCGCCGCGCCCGCGGCCTGAGGGACCAGTGAGAACCGCGCGGCCGTCGCCGGAAAGGCCCTCGTCTCGAGAGGTCACCGCGGCCGCGTGCGCGGCCCTTGCGCCGGGTGTCTCGGGCTGGCTCGTGGGCGGCTGTCTGCGCGACGAGCTTCTAGGGTTGGTCGTGCGCGACATCGACATCGTGGTAGACGGCGCCGTCGAGCCGTTCTCGCGGTCTCTGGCGGGCCGGCTCGGCGGCGCCGTCTACGCCTCTTCGGACGAGTTCGGTACTTGGCGCGTTGAGAGCGGCGACGTGCGTGTCGATGTTGCCCCGCTGCGTGGCGGCAGGCTCGTCGACGACCTGCGCGGCCGCGACTTTACGGTGGATGCTCTCGCCCGGCCGCTGGCCGGCGGCGAGATCGTGGACCCGCTAGAGGGGCGCGCCGATCTCGCCGCTCGTCGCCTTCGCCTCTGCGCCCCCGCGGCGCTGGACGACGACGCGCTGCGCGTGATCCGCATGGCGCGTCTGGCGCACGCCTTTGAGCTCGTGCCGGACGCCGCCGCGATCGCCGCGGCGGAGCGCGCCGCGGGCGCCCTTGCGGCGGTGAGCGGTGAGCGCGTGCGCGACGAGCTCTCGGCCCTGCTCGCCGGGGGCGACGCGGGGGCGGCGGTACGCGACCTCGCCGTCTGGGGCGCGCTGGCCGCCGTCCTCCCTGAGCTGGATGGGCTGCGCGGCGTGCAGCAGAACCCCTATCATCACCTGGATGTGTTCGAGCACACGCTGGAGGCGCTCTTGTACGTGAGGGGCGTGATCGAGCAGCTCGGCGGCGAGTTGCATCTCGCCGCGCCCGAGACGGCGGGCATGCCCGGCGTGGCGGCGCACGTGCCGGTCTCGTGGGTGTTGCTGCTGCACGATATCGGCAAACCGGCGGCCCGCAAGATCGACGAGCAGGGCCGTGTGCTCTTCTGGCACCACGACGAGATCGGCCGCGAGATGGCCGCCGCCGTGGCCGCCCGCTTGAAGATGAGCAACCGCTTCACGGCCTTCCTGGGCACGCTGATCAAGCAGCACCTGCGCCTGGGCTTTCTCACCCGCGAACAGCCGCTGACGCGCCGCGCCTTGGCGCGCTTCCGCCGCGACGTGAGCCCCTGGGTGTTCGAGTCGGTAGTGGTGTCGCTCTGCGACCGTCTGGCGACGCGCGGCGAGAAGACTTCGGTGGCGTCGATGGCCCGCCACTATCGCCTGGCGCGCTCGGTGTGGTCGGAGGTGAGCAAGGAGCCGCCGCCACGGTTGCTGGACGGCCACGAAGTCATGACCCTGCTGGACCTGACGCCCGGCCCGCTGGTGGGGATGGCGCTCGAGGCGCTGGCCGAAGAGACCGAGGCCGCGGAGGTGAGCACGGCGGCCGAGGCGCGCACCTTCTTGCTGGCCTGGTGGGTGACCCGTCAGGCGGCTGCGGCCGATGCCGGCGGCTCGCCGTCGGGGCAGGGCGTGAGGCCGTCGGCCGGCACGCTAGCCCGGCCGGACGGCGGCCCGCGTCCACGGGAGGACGCCTGATGCCCGAGCTGCCCGAAGTTGAGATCGTGCGGCGCCGGCTGCAGGCCTGCCTGCCGGGTCTGGTGCTGCGCGACCTCGTGGTGAACGACGCGACGGTGAGCACGCAGAGCGAGTCTGAGCTGCGCGCACTGCTCGCCGGCCGGCGGGTTACCGGCCTCCGCCGCCGCGGCAAGTACTTGATCGTCGACCTGGAGGGGACCGTCGCCGTCATCCATCTGCGCATGACGGGCCAGGTACTCGTGGGTCCGGCGAACCCGGCGAACCGGCCACCGCGCTTTGTTTGGCTCCTCGACCCAGGCACCGAGCTGCAGTTTCGCGATGTGCGTCGCTTCGGCCGCCTCTGGGCTTTCGCCCCGGCGGCCGAGGAGGCGTTCTTCGCCGGTCTCGGCCCGGAGCCGTTCAGCGCCCAGTTCAGCGTCGCCTACCTGCTCTCGGTCATGGCCGGCCGCACGGCGCCGCTGAAGTCGTTTCTGCTGGATCAGCGGCGTCTCGCCGGGGTGGGCAACATCTACGCCGACGAAGCCCTGTTCAGGGCCCGTCTGCACCCCCTGCGGTCAGCCGGCGGCGTGGGACCGCGTGAGGCGCGGCGCCTGCGCGCGGCTCTGCTCGAGACGCTGCAGGCCGGCATCGACCACGAGGGGTCGTCCATCGAGAGCTTCATCGACCCGGCCGGGCGGAGGGGCAGCTTCCAGGAGATCCTCAACGTCTACCAGCGGACCGGCGAGCCGTGCCGTGTCTGCGGCACGGCGATCCGGCGCCTCGAGCTCGGCGGCCGCGGCACGCACTACTGCCCGCACTGCCAGCCGCGGCGCGGTCGTATGGCGCTCGCCAGCCGTCGAGCGTAGCCAGCGGACGGCGTCGCAGAGGCCTCGGGCAGCGTGAGCTCGCCCCTCTACGTCGTCGTCACCTACGTCCCCGGCCGCGCGTCGCTGCCGGTGGGCGTGCTGGGCCTCGGTTACGCTGGAGCGCGGCTGGTACGCTTACGTGGGCAGTGCGCGGCGCGGTCGCGAGGCGCGCGTCGCGCGCCACCTGGCACCCCACACGGTGCGACGTTGGCACGCGGACTACCTGTTCGCGGCTTTTCCCGCGCGGCGGGCCTGGTTGGTAGACGGCGTCCGCGGTGAGTGCGAACTGGCCGACGGTCTGGCCGGGCTGCCCGGCGCCGTGCGCCACCCGCGACGCTTCGGCGCCGGCGACTGCCACTGCGCCGGCCACTTGGTGCGCCTCGCTCACCGCCTGCGGCGTGCCGACATCCTCGCGGCCGTCGCGGGCCCGGCTGCGATTGCGGCCATGTGCGAGGCCGCGGTGAGGGCTTTCTAGGTCCGCGGCGGCGAGACCCGTCGCCGCCCCTTAACCGCTCTCGGCATCGCCCCACGTACCCATGACGAGCGGGCACTGTACCCACGCGTCACTAGGCACGCATACCTAGGACATGCGTCTAGTTGAGCCTGAAAAGGCTCTAATGGAGGGGGGTCACGTGCCGATACAGGAGCAACGAAGCGCTCCGCAGATTGCTAACAAGGCGGCGACGCGACAGGCAAACCAGGACCGACGCACAGGGCGGTCCCACAAGGTTTCGATCCTCGTGACCAGCTCGAGGGCGAAGCGCAGACGGTAGTCAAACGGAGGAAGAAATGAAGCGTGTGAAGGTTCTCTTGGGTCAGCGTCGGATGCTCGTGCTGGCCACCATGGCGGTCCTTCTTCTGGCCGTCGGCGTGATCGTCGCGTCGAGCGCAAGCTTTACGGCGTCTTCGGCGAATGCCGGCAACCTGTTCACGGCCGGTAATCTTGCCGTCTCTGGTCCGAGTGGAGCGATCCTTACGGCCAGCAACATGAAGCCAGGCGGCACGGCCAGCGGTTCGGCCACGATCTCCAACACTGGCAACGTGAGCGGTAAGTTCTATCTCACCGGTGTCATGAATGGGTCGGTCACCAACTACGATTCCGCGTTTGCGCACGACCTGCAGCTAAAGGTCGTGGAAGATGGCACCACCACCATCTTCAACGGCCCGCTGGACACGGCGTTCACCTTGCCCACCGTATTGACCAGCAACACGGCTTGGGCCGGCGGCGCAGCTCATACCTATGCCTTCACCGTGACGTTCCCGGACAACGGTGTCAACGGTAGTGGCGTGGGCCTCGACAACGCCTACATGGGCAAGGCGGCCCAGATCGACCTCACCTGGAGTGCGATCGCCGACACGACTCATTGATCGACTGATCTAGCACTTCTCCCAGGGGGGCGGGCCGGGCCGAAGGCCCGGCCCGCCCCCCTGGCGCGTTTGAGCAAGTCAGCCTGGCAGCGGAAAGGAGCACTACTTGATCCGACGGGGCGGCATCGGGACAAAGGTCAGGGGAGCCCTTCTCGCCCTGGTCGTGCTCGCCGGCCAGGTGCGCGCCTACTCCTTCTCGATCACCCTCCCCACGCCTAGCTCAATCCCGGCTTTGCAGAACGTAGCGACGACGCTCATGTTGCAGTTCACTGGGGTGTCACCGTGAGACGCCTGGCGAAATCGGCGGTCACGGTTGGGTGCGTCGTCGTCATCGTAGTCGTGGTGCTCACGATCCTCGTGCCGGCCCTGTTCGGCTTCCGGCGCTACGTGATCACTGGCGGGTCCATGACCGGGACCATCGACAAGGGCTCGGTCGTGTACTCCAGGCTTACGCCCACGCAGGATCTCAAGGTTGGCGACATCATCACCTTCGTGCCGCCGGGCTATGTGGAGCCCGTGACGCACCGCATCATCGCCATCACCCACGACAGCTCCGGCAAGCGGGTCTTCAGCACGAAAGGTGACTTCAACAAGGTGGCCGATCCCTGGAAGATCTACCTGAATCAGCCCGAGCAGGCGCGCTGCGTGTTTCACATCCCCTACATCGGCTACGTCCTGGCTGCTCTGGCCATCCGTCAGGTGCGCATGATCCTCATCGGGCTGCCGGCGCTGGTGATCGCCATCTCGCTGCTGTGGTCGCTCTGGGCCAAGGCCGGGGACGATGTGCAGCGCGACAACGACGAGCTGCTGTTCGCCGAAGACCGGAGCAGCTTGTGAAGCGGCGCCTGACGTAGCGCTCGCCGCGGTGCTCGGCGCCCTCGCTCGCGGTCGGCGTGAGTTTCTCGCTTGCCGCGTACACCACCGCGAGTACTTCCCGACGGTCACTCTGGGGGCTGCAGCGCAAGAGCTCGGGCAAGCCATCCTCCCAGCTACTCTAGCTACACCCGCGCGCGTCGCCTTCAGCGACATCGACGGCAACCGAGTCGCAGCCTGGGGAGGCCGCCGAGCCGTGGCCTCCCGCACGGCCGAGGGCCGTGTGGAGCCACCGGCGGGGCCGGCTACCCGGCAAGTTTGATCTCTATCCCCATGTCCTGCGGGAAACGCGTGCCCGATGCTTCTCCTTGAGTGAATCTCGCGCAGGGCGCCCACCGGCGCGCGCCGCGGAGTCGAGGGGAGGCGTGTCGTGCAGGCTGCGAGCTGGGGCACTGGCAACCGCCTTCGCATCGTGGCCACACTGGTCATCGTCCTTCTCACGGCGGCGATCATGGCCGGCGGCTTCGCTCAGCGGTCGGCGGCGGCGGGGCCGCGCCCCGAAGGCATCTTCAGCGACGGCTCGGTGGCGATCGTCGGGGGCGGCTCCGCGGTTTTCGGGGCGCGCGGTCTGCTGCCCGGCCAGAGCGTGTCGGGACGCGTGGTCATCAGGAACGCCGGCAGCGCCGACGGGCGGTTCACGCTCGCCGCGAGTCACCTGGTGGACAGGCTCGGGCCCGGCGGCGGGAGCCTGGCGCGCACCCTGGAGCTCGCGGTGGTCGACGTGACCACGCCGGGGGCTCCGCGCCAGGTGTACCGCGGCACAATCGCCGACCTCACCGGCGCCGCTGCCGGAACGCTCGCGCCCGGCGTCGCCAGGACCTTCCGCTTCACCGTCACCTTCCCCAAGGCGGCCGCGTCGCAGTACGATTTCGTCGGCAGCAGCCTCTCCGTGGCGTTCGCCTGGACGGCGGTGAGCGAATGAGGGCGGCTAGGTCGTAGGCCACCCCTCAGCGAGAGCGGCTGACCCCCGCCATACGGTATATCTGTTTAGAGAGAGCCTCGCCGCGAGCCTGGCGGAGTGAGCCGACGCTCAGGACGACGGTGCCTGCGACCGATAGATAAGCGAAGGCCGAGGACGGGGCGTTGCCCGAGGGCGACGCGCCCTCGGGCCGCGGAGCTACCAGAGAGGGGCAGCGACGACCGAACCGCCGAAGAGTGGAGCACGTCTGCGACTGAAGGGCCTGGGTCGCCGTGGCTTGGCCACGGCGCTCATGTCGTTCGCCGTCCTTGCCGTGTTCGGCACAGTGGCGTACGCGGCGATGCTTCCCGCCGATAGGGGAGCCGCTCATCAGTTGCGCCAGTCCGGCATCGTGAAGATCAAGGACAGCTGTGGCCGCAACCCCATCGTGGGCATGCAGCATATGATGCCGGGCGACTCCGCGAGCGGCACCGTCAACATCGGCAACGCCAGCAAGAACGTGCCCGCGAACTTCACCGTCGGGCTTTCGCGTCTGGCAGAGACAGCCGGCTCCGGCGGCGGGCATCTGTCGAACCGGCTGGTGCTCGTGGTGCAGCGCCTCTTCCCGAACCGCCGGCCTCAGACTCTGTACGACGGACCACTGCGTCAGATGCCGCTGGTCGGGCTGGGCACGATGCGCCCCAAGGAGACGCGTACCTATCAGTTCACGGTGTCGTTCCCGGAGGCGTCGTCGACGCTCGACGACCGCTTTCTGGGAGGCGCCGTGAGCCTGCAGTTCACCTGGTACGCGAGGCAGGCGAAGTAACCGGCACGCCGGCCGCTGAGTCGTGCCGGGCAGCCGGCCGCCTCAGCGTGTCTTCTCCCACTTCTGCAAGTAGGCCACCTCGGCGAGCGTCTTGCCGGCGTCTATCTCGCCGCGCATGCGGTTCTCCTTCTCGAGCACGTCCATGGCGCGGTTGGCCAGTTCCACGGCCTGTGCCTTGGGCAGGACGATCACGCCGTCGCCGTCACCTACCACCCAGTCGCCGGGCTCGATCGTCTGGCCGGCGATGTGCACCGGCACGTTGATCTCGCCGAAGCCCTTGGGCTCACCGGCGTTGGCGCTGACCAAGCTGGAGAATGCGGGAAAGGCGAGGCGCGCGATCTCGTCGGTATCGCGGATGGCGCCCCACACCACGAGGCCCGCCAGGCCTTTCACCTTGGCGCTGTGCGTGGCCAGCTCGCCCCACACGGCGGGATAGCTGTTGAAGGCGTCGATCACCAGCACGTCGCCGGGCCGGCACACGTCGATGGCCTCGACGGGCTTGGCCCAGTCGCCGGGATAGGTGCGCACGGTCACGGCCGGCCCGCAGAGGTGCGCGCCGGGCAGCAGCGGCCGCACGCCGTGCAGGCTCGGCTGACGGTGCCAGGCGTCGCTGATGTTGGCCGTGCTGACTTGCTCGAGGACGGTACGGATCTCGCCGGCGCCGGCGCGTTTGTAGAGCGTGGTCTCGATGCACACCCGCTCGTCGACGGCTCGGCGGATCTCGGCGGTGGCGGCGGTGGCGTCGGTGCTCTTGATGATGGCGCCGCCCACGACCACGATGCCGGCGCCCGCCTCTACTGCCGCGGCCGCCGTCTCGCTGTTGATGCCGCCGGCCGCCGAGACGGGGATCACGACCGCCTCGGCGACCGCCTTGAGTGTCGCAAACGGCGACTCGCCGCGCATCTGCTGATCGATCGCCGTATGGACGGCGATGTAGTCGGCGCCGAGCTCCTGAGCGCGCTTCGCGCGCGCCACCGGCTCGGCCACCTCGATCATGTCGACGATCAGCTTGCAGCCGTAGTTGCGCGCCGCCTCGGCGCACTCCTTGATGGTGCTGTCGCTGGCCGCGCCCAGCACCCCCACCACGCCGGCGCCGGCCTTGGCCGCGTACTCCACCTCGGTGCGGCCGGCGTCCATGGTCTTCATGTCGGCGACGATCGTGAGGTCGGGAAACGCCGCCTTGAGCTCGCGCACCGCGTTGAGGCCTTCGGCCTTGATCAGCGGCGTGCCCGCCTCGACCCAGTCGGCGCCGCCGGCCACGGCCTCGCGCGCCACGGCCAGGGCGCGCGGCAGATCGACGAAATCGAGCGCCACCTGCACGATGGGCCGTGCCCGCGAGGGGTCGCAGGCGGCGGGGGGGGAAGCGACATCCGGGGCGGCGGCGTCGGGGGCGGCGCTCATACGCCCATCACCTGCACCACGATGGTGCGCTCGCGGGGGCGGGCGTCGAAGTCGCAGAACACGATGTTCTGGTAACGGCCCAGGGTGAGGCGACCGTCGACGAAGGGCACGGCCAGCGACGGACCCACCAGGCCGGCGCGCACGTGCGAGTGGCCGTTGCCGTCGCCGAGGTTCACGTTGTGCTGGTAGAAGCGGTCGGCGGGGGCCAGCACATCGAGGGCCTTCCGCACGTCATCCACCACGCCGGGCTCGTACTCGAGCGTGGTCAGCGCGCCCGTCGCTCCCGGCACGAACAGGGTGACGGTGCCGTCGCTGAGGCCCGTGCGGCGCACGGCCTCGGCGACGTCCTCGGTGATCTTGACGATGTCGGCGTCACCGCGGCTGCTGAGCTCGATGGAGCCGGTGATCACGGCGGCGAGGCCTTCGCGCACGCGCGCCTTCTTCTGTGTCTGTGCCTTGACGTTCACGGTGGCCATGAGCGTCTCCTTTCAGTCGGTCGCGTCCTCGGGTGGGGTACGCGCTGGTCGCGTCCGGCGCGGCGTCGGCGAGCGCCTCGGCGAGCGGCAGATTGTCGATAAGACGGGTGGTACCCAGGCGGGCCGCGGCAATGAGCAGCGAGCGTGGCCCCAACGTGGCCTCGGGGGCGAACGTGTCGCCGTCCACCACGGCCACGTAGTCGACGTCGAAGTGGGAGAGCGCCGCGCGCGTCGCCGCCAGGACGTCGGCGGGCGCGGCACCCCTCGCGGCGCAGGCGGCGCCCTCCCGCAGGGCGCGGTACAGACCCGGCGCCGCGTCGCGCTGGGCGTTCGAGAGATAGGCGTTGCGCGAGCTCAGCGCCAAGCCGTCGGGCTCGCGTACGGTGGGCACGGCGGCGACCTCTACCGCCAGGTCGAGGTCGGCGGCGAGACGGCGCACCACGGCCAGCTGTTGGGCGTCTTTCTGCCCGAGGAACAGCACGTCCGGTTGCACCACCACAAGCAGCTTGGCGACGATCGTAGCGACACCGT
The DNA here is from genome assembly GCA_963848545.1 of uncultured Thermoleophilia bacterium. Classification (GTDB taxonomy): domain Bacteria; phylum Actinomycetota; class Thermoleophilia; order UBA2241; family UBA2241; genus CAIXSE01. The sequence goes on along the minus strand of CAWKEZ010000024.1, from coordinate 8,115 downwards.
CGAAGTGGCTGCCGCGCGTTTCGCCCTCGAACGACTCGCTGAGGCGCCCGCCGACGTGGACCATCGTGGCGAAGCCGTCGTGGTACATCTCAGCGGCGCGCGGCGCGAACACCACCTCCACGCCCGACCGCGCGAACAGGTCGAGGTCGCGAGATTCGTCGCGAGGGTACCTGTCGAGGTCTTCGCCGGCGCCGAACTGGGTGGGGTTGACGAAGAGGGAGGCGGCGACCGCCGCGCATCGCGCCCTGGCCGCCGCGAGCAGCGCCAGATGACCGCCGTGCAGGGCCCCCATGGTGGGCACGAAGCCGAGCGGCCGGGGCAGGCCGCGCAGCGCGGCCCGCGCCTCATCCACGGTGCGCGTTACGATCACTCCGCGCCGCTTTCGAGCAACTGCTTCAGGGCACGCACCTGCTCGTCGTCGAGGCGCGGCGCGGCCAGGGTGAGTGCCTCCAGCGAGAGCGCGCGATAGGCCTGTGCCACGCGTGGCGCGCGACCTTCGAGGACCCGCAGATGTGTGCGCACGGTGCCCACGTCGCCGCGCGCGACCGGGCCGGTGAGAACGTGTGCCGGGTTGCCCGCGGCACCGCCCTGGCGCCCGGCCTCCCCGAGCAGGTTGCTCATCGTGGTCCGCAGCAGGGGCGCGAGGAGCTCCAGGCCGTCCGCGCCCCCGGTGGCCTCGTCCATGAGACGCTTGGCCTCGCTCTCCAGTGCCACCAGCAGGTTGCAGCTCACGGCGGCGGCGAGGTGGTAGAGGTCCTTCTTCTCATCGGCCAGCCGGAAGGGCCGCAGGCCGAGCCGTGCGGCGAGCTGCTCGCCGAGGCCGAGGTCGCGCTCCACCGGCGCCGTCACGGCGCAGGGCACGTTGTGCAGCAGGCCGGCGGCGGGGCGGCCCGTGAAGGTCTGCAGTGGGTGCAGGCTGAGCACGCGCACACCCTGGCGGGCGAGCGGCTCGAGCAGGCCCACCGAGGCCCAGGCCGCTGCAGTGAATGGCCACGGGCTGGCGGGCGCCGTGGCGCGCCGGTAGGCAGGCCGCTAGCCGGCTTGCCACGCTGTGGATCGCATCGTCCGGCACCGCCAGCCACCAGAGGTCGGCGCTCACGGGCACGTCGTCGAGGCGGATGAGTGGCGGTGTGGCGTCGAGGTCGGCGTCTTCGTCGTCGTGCACGCCCACCGCGGTGACCGTGAGGCCGGCCTCCGCGAGGCCGGCCAGCAGCGTCTTCCCCAGTCGGCCGGGGCCGATGACACAGTAGCGGTACTCGTCGACGTTCAAGCCTTCGACCTCTCCGGCTGCGGTCTGCCCGTGGGGGGCGGTGCCGCGCCTGCCGTTGGCCTGTGGGGTGAAGCACAGGCGGTGCGCCGTCTTCGGCCGCGAGGCTCGAAGCGGGGCCTCACGAGAGTACCGGCTCGCGCCCGCGAGGTCAATCGCGCGGGCTCCGCCACTCAGGCGTGGCGCGCGACCAGTTCCGCCGGGGCGCTCGCCGCTTGCCGCTCGCCGTGGCGTGTCAGGGAGTAGTCGCGCTGGCCGTAGACGCGGCGCACGTGTCCGCAGGTGATGGCGCGCACGAGGCCCTCGTAGTCGAGAGCGAAGTCTACGGCGTCGCCTACGGCCAGCGGCCGCGGGCTGATGAGCAGGGTGTGGTCGCTGGACATGCCGGCTACGTAGGCTCCGCGCACGAAGGGCCGCAGGCAGCGCACGTCGCTCTCGCGGCGCCCCAACCTGTCGGCGCACGGCTGCACGAGGTAGCACAAACCGGGAAGATCAGCGGCGCGCCCGAGGGCGCGCCGCTGATCTTCCCTCCACGACTACCTCATGTGGCCCACCGGCCCCGCCGGCGAGCACCGCCAGACTTGAGGCGTGCCCGGAGCAACGACCGCAGGCGCGCGTTCGCGGGGTCGGCTTATCAATCTTATCGTGTTTTATCGTTCTTTGATAAAGCAGCAATAACTTGATAAGGTTTGCTCGTGGACCCGCGCCTCAACCCCTATACACCCAACGCCGGCGCGAAGCCGCCGCTGCTCGCCGGCCGTGCCGACGAGCTTGCCACGTTCGACATTCTGCTGGCGCGCCTCGAGAGAGGCACGACCGAGCAGTCGCTCATCATCACCGGCCTGCGCGGCGTGGGCAAGACCGTGCTGCTGGGTGAGTTTCGCGTCAAGACGGAGGCCGCCGGCTGGGTGGCCGTCGAGGCCGAGATCACCAAGCAGACCGAGTTTGGCGGGCGCATGGCTCTGCTGGCGCGCAGGGCGCTGCTGCAGATCGCGCCTTCGGCGCGCTGGAAAGACCGGGCGCGCCGGGCGGCTGGCATCCTCAAGTCATTCACGCTCACCGTGGCTCCCCATGGCGCCTGGACGGCTGCTCTGGACGTCGACGCGGTCGAGGGCCTGGCCGACAGCGGCGCCCTGGTCGACGACCTGGGCGACCTCTTCGTCGCGCTCGGCGAGGCCGCCAAGGAGCACGGCAAGGGTGTGGTGTTCCTGTTCGACGAGATCCAGTTCCTCTCGCCGGCCGAGCTCGAAGCCCTCATCGCGGCCCTTCACAAGACCGTGCAGCGGGCGCTGCCCGTCGCCCTGGTGGGGGCCGGCCTGCCGCAGATTCCGCGTCTCGCCGGCGAGGCGAAATCGTATGCGGAGAGGCTCTTCAAGTTCCCCGAGATCGGCAGCTTGGCCGAGACCGAGGCGTGGGAGGCCCTCGTCGGCCCGGCGCAAGACGGAGGGCTCGACTTCAGCCCGGAGGCGGCCGCCGAGGTGATCAGCTCCACCGAGGGCTACCCGTACTTCATCCAGGAGTACGGCAAGATCCTCTGGGACGAGGCCGAGTCGCCGCCAGTCGGCCTGGAACTCGTCGAGACGGTGCGGCCGCTCGTCGAGGCCAAGCTGGACGGCAGTTTCTTCAGGGTGCGCGCCGAGCGCAGTACAGCCCTCGAGCTCAAGTACCTGCGGGCCATGGCTCACCTCGGCCCCGGGCCGCAGAAGGCCAACGACGCGGCGCACGTGCTGGGCCGGTCGTCCGAGCAGCTGGCCCCGACCAGGGCGCGGCTCGTCGAGAAGGGCCTGCTGTACACGCCGGGCTACGGGCTGGCTCAGTTCACCGTGCCTCAGTTCGATCGTTACCTGGTGCGCAACTACTCTCTGGAGCCGCCCGCCTAGTCCTCCGGCCAGGTGGTAAACTACTCTCATGCCGATCTATGAATTCTGCTGCAACGTGTGTGGCACCGCGTTCGAGGAGCTGGTGCGTAACGGGGTCAAGCCTGAGTGCCCGCAATGTCACTCGGGCGACGTGTGCCGCCTGCTCTTGACGTTCGCGGTGCACTCGTCGTCCGCAAACCTCGGCGGCAAAGGGGCGACCAAGAGTTGCTCCACGTGCGCCAGCGCCCACTGTGGCACCTGCCACTGACGTCGCCGCTGCAGACCTCGACGCCCTGCGCGCCGAGATAGAAGCCTGCACTGCCTGCAGGCTCCACGAGACGCGCACCAGGAGCGTGCCCGGCGAGGGCGACCCAGCCGCCGACCTCATGCTCGTCGGCGAGGCGCCTGGCTACCACGAAGATCAGCAGGGCCGCCCGTTCGTAGGTCAGGCCGGCAAGCTTCTCGAGCAACTGCTTGCCGCCATCGGGCTCTCGCGTGAGCAGGTCTTCATCGCCAACGTGCTGAAGAGCCGTCCGCCCAACAACCGCGACCCGCTGCCCGACGAGATCGCCGCCTGCCAGCCGTATCTATGGCGGCAGATCGCGCTGATCAGGCCCAAAGTGATCTGCACGCTGGGCAACCATGCGACCAAGCTGCTCAGCGGCAATCCCGCCGGCATCACGCGCGTGCACGGCCAGCCTCAGGCCGCCGAGATCGGCGGCGTGAGCCTGTACCTGTATCCGATCTTTCACCCGGCGGCGGCGCTCTACACGCCGGCCATGCTGACTACGCTCAAGAGCGACTTCATGCGGCTTCCCGAGCTGCTGGCGCACGTCGCGCCACAGGCGGGGGCGGCCGCGACGCGGGCCGGGGAGCGGCCGCAAGATCCGGCGGGCACCGCTGCGCCGACAGCGCCGGAAGCGGCGCGCACCGCCCAACCGCCAGCGTCCCAGCCGGCAAGCACCGCGGCGCCCGCAGCGTCCGCGCCGGGTGAAGCGGAGCAGCTCGGCCTTTTCTAGATGGTCACCTTCATCCTCGCCTCGCCGGCACACACGCGGAAGCTCGCCCGTGTGCTGGCGGCGCTGCTGCGGCCCCCCGCACTGGTCACCGTAGAGGGCGACCTGGGCACCGGCAAGACGACACTGGTGCGTGCCATCTTGCGCGCCCGTGGTGTGCGTGGCGCCGTCACCAGTCCATCCTTCACGCTGGCGCAAAGCTACCGCGGGAGAGGCGGCGAGAGCCTTCACCACCTCGACCTCTACCGTCTGGGCCGGGGAGCCGACGCCGCGCTCTTCGCCTGGGACGACTACCTCGGTGCCAACGCGCTCACCTTCGTGGAGTGGCCGGAGGCCGGCAGCGCGGCGCTGCCGCCGGCCGACGCGTGCCTCGAGCTGCAACACCGTACGCCGCGCAGCCGGGTCGCTCGCCTGCGAGCGGCGGCCGCGCTCGAGCGGGCCGTGGCCGCGGGCGCCGCGGCGGCCGGCATCGCCGCCGGCGGAGCCATCGCGGCGGGTGGTAAGCCGTCGTGATCTTGGCGCTCGAGACGGCGACGACAGCCTGCTCGGCGGCGCTCTGCGCCGCCGATGGCGCCGTCGTCGCCGAGTCGGTCTCGCTCGAGGGGCCGGCACACGCGCAACGCCTGCTGCCCGGCGTGCACGAGGTGCTCGCCGAGGCCGGAGCCACTTGGGCCGACGTCGACACGGTCGCCGTCGGCCTCGGCCCGGGGGCCTTCACCGGCTTGCGCATCGGCATCGCCACCGCCCGCGCGCTGGCACAGGCCGACGGCCGCGTGCGGCTCGCCGGCGTGCCCACGCCGGCTGCCCTGGCGCTCGCTCTCGCGAACCTCGCGGAGGCCGGCGTGCCCGGCGTTCGCCTGGTGCCGCTCATCGACGGCCGACGTGGTGAGGTGTTCGCCGCCGTCTACGCGCCGGGCAAGGGCCGGGCCGCCGCAGGCGGGCCCGACACCGCCCGCCACTCGTCGCTGCGCCTCGAGGAAGACGTGACGGTGGTGAAGGGCGACGAGCTCGGTGCGTGGCTGGAGCGGCTGGGCGACGCGTCACGGGGCGGCCGCGTGGTGGTCGGGGGCGACGGCGCCGCTCTGTACGCCGACCGGTTGCCGCGAGCGGCGGTCCTTGCCGGCGGCGCGCCGGCGGCGACCGCGGCCATGGTCGGCCGCGCGGTCGCGTGCGGCGCTCCCGGCCTGGTCTGGGGCCCCGCTGCCGTGTTGCCCATCTACGGGCGCACGCCGGACGCGGCGCGCTTCGTGGGCGCCGCCCGCCCAGGAGGCGCATTACCATGACTCTCGAAGCGGTGCCCGACGCCCGGCGCAGCCAGCGCGTGGTGCGACCCATGCATTTCATCGATCTGGAGGTCGTGACACAGATAGAACGGCGCACGTTCAGCCTGCCGTGGTCGATGAGCATCTTCAGCACCCAGCTCGCGCGCGAGAGCGGCATCGCTCTGGTGTGCGAGATCGACGGCCGCCTCGCCGGCTACCTCATCGCCGACATGTTCGTCGACGTATGGCATCTGATGAACGTCTGCGTCGACACCCCGTACCGCCGCCGGCACATCGCCGCCGATCTTCTCGAGGCCTACTTCGCGCTCACCGAGCGCCAGGCGCATCGCGGTCACACACTGGAAGTGCGCGCCTCCAACCAGGCTGCCATCCAGCTGTATCGCAGCTACGGCTTCGTGGCCACCGGCGTGCGCCCCGGCTACTACAGCGACAATCGCGAAGACGCGGTGATCATGTGGAAAGACTGGGAAGGCGACTCGGCGTGAGCGGCCCCATCCTCTGCCTCGAGACCTCGTGCGACGACACCAGTGCCGCGGTGGTGCGCGGTCGCGAAGTGCTCGCCTCCATCGTCTCGTCGCAGAACGAGTTGCACGCCCAGTTCGGTGGCGTGGTGCCGGAGGTGGCGTCGCGCCGCCACACCGAGCTGCTGTGCGACGTGGTAGCCGAGGCCTTGAGCGTGGCTGGGGTGGGCTGGGACGACCTGAGCGCCGTCGCCGCCACGCGCGGCCCGGGTCTCATCGGTGCGCTGCTCGTGGGGCTGGCGGCGGCCAAGGCGATCGCCTATCGGCGTAGCTTGCCGCTCATCCCGGTCAACCACATCCAGGGCCACATCGCCGCGAACTACGCCTTGGGGGTCGAAGCGCCGTTCGTCTGTCTCGTGGCCAGCGGCGGGCACACGCTGCTCGCCGCGGTTGATGAGGGCGTGACGTACCGGATCGTGGCGCGCACCATGGACGACGCCGCCGGCGAGGCCTTCGACAAGGGCGCGCGCCTTCTCGGGCTGAGCTACCCCGGCGGCAAGGAGCTCGATCTGCTGGCCGCTCAGGGCGACGCGCGCTTCGCCGCCTTCCCCCGCGCCGTGCCGCGCGGCCGCGACTTCAGCTTCAGCGGTCTCAAGACCGCCCTGCTCTACGATCTGCGCAGCCGGGACGCCGCCGAGGTCGAGGCGCACCGCGCCGACATCGCCGCTTCGTACCAGGCGGCCATCGTTGAGCAACTGGTTCACAAGACCGTAGACTGTGCCGCCCGTGAGGGCCTGCGCCAGGTGGCCATCGCCGGCGGCGTGGCCGCCAACGCCGGTCTGCGCCGAGCGCTGGCGGCACGCTGCGAGGCCGAGGGACTGCGGCTCTCGCTGCCGCCGCTCAGCCTCGCACCCCGACAACGCCGGCATGATCGGCCTCGGCGGCCGGCTTTCTGCCTGCCCTGCCTTGGCCCACATATCTGGCGCTCGACGCATTCGCCAGCGACCCGCAGGCGCGGGTGGCGCGGCAGTCGCGGCCGTAGAACCGCGTCGCGCGCCGCGTCGCGCGCCGTGGGCCGGTGCTACACTCGCGAATCATGGGTCGCAGGCCACATCCCGTCTTCCCCGGCAAGGCGCCGGAGGAGTTGCCGCAGATCGCCGCCCAGCTCTTCGTGGAATGCCTCGAGAACGAGGGCGTCGAGTACGTCTTCGGCATTCCCGGAGAAGAGACGCTGGACCTCAACGAGGCCCTCGACCGCTCCTCGCACATTACCTTCGTGCCGGTGCGCCACGAGCAGGGCGCGGCCTTCATGGCCGACGCCTACGGGCGCCTCACCGGCAAGGCCGGCGTATGCCTCGCGACCCTCGGCCCGGGAGCCACCAACCTGGCCACCGGCGTGGGCGACGCCAACCTCGACAAAGCTCCTCTGGTGGCGCTCACCGGGCAGGTGGAGCTCTCCGGCATGCACAAGGAGACGCATCAGTTCATCGACGCCGTCGAGATGTTGCGCCCCATGACCAAGTGGAACACGCGGGTGCACGACCCGCGCATGATCGGCGAGGCGGTGCGCAAGGCGTTCTCCACGGCTACCGCCGAGAAGCCCGGGGCCACTCACCTCGAGCTACCCCAGGATGTGATGGCGGCGCCGGTGATGGGCCACCCCCTGCCGCACGCGCCGGTGGCGGTGATAGAGCCCGACGCGGGTGCTCTGCAGCGTGCCGCCCATCTGTTGCAGACGGCGGCGCGACCCGTGCTGCTGGTGGGCAACGGCGTGGTGCGCCAGAACGCCTCGCAGGCGCTACGCGACTTCTGCCGTCAGACGGGCCTGCGGGTGATCACCACCTTCATGGGCAAGGGCGTGCTCGATGCGGCCGACAAGCACTTCCTGTTCACCGCGGGATTGGCCGCCCAGGACTACGCGCACGGCCTCATGGGACGCGCCGACCTGGTGGTGAGCATCGGCTACGACATGGTCGAGTGGCCGGCGTCGGCGTGGAACCCGAGCGGCCGCCAGAAGATCATCTGCGTCGACACCGTCACGCCCGAGATCGACGCGCACTACGTGCCCGAGGTGGAGCTCATTGGCGACCTCAGCCACACGCTCACGCAGCTCGGCTGCCTGTTGTGGAACAAGCCGCTCACGGACTACGACGTGCCGCCCTACCGGGTGGCATTCTCGCGCACGCTCGACGTGGGCGGAGACGACGACTACCCCATCAAGCCCCAGCG
>CAWKEZ010000023.1:0-6904 GCA_963848545.1 uncultured Thermoleophilia bacterium | reverse complement strand
CCTACCGCGACGGTAAGCGGGACAGCAGACTATCGGATCATTCGTGCGGCGCCGCCAGCGGGTCCAGCCGCGCCGCTCTGTGCGCCGGTAGATAACAGGCCGCCAGGGCGATTACCGCCAGCACCCCGGTGGTCAGGGCCAGCACGGCCGGATCGTTGGGCTTGACCTCGTGCAGCAGGCTCGCCATCAGGCGCCCGGCGGCCACGGCACCGGCAATCCCAATCGCGAAACCGGCTATTGCCAGGCGCATGCCCTCGGCCAGCACTTGGCCCAGCACCCGCCCGCGGCTGGCGCCGAGCGACATCCGGATGCCGATCTCGCGGGTCCTCTGGGTGACCACGTACGACAGCACGCCGTAAATCCCCACCGCCGCCAGCAGCGCCGCGAAGGCGGCAAACGCACCCACCAACAGGCTCAGGAACTGCGACCCCTGCGCGCCATCGCCAATCACTTCGAACATAGTGCGGATATTGTAAAGCGGCAGGCTGCCATCCAGTTGCGCCACCGCCCGGCGAGCCACGGCGGTCAGGCCGGAGGCACGCAGGGGCGTGTGGAGCACCAGGAAAAGCCCCCGGCTGTTGTCGAATGGCGAGTATCCTTCCGGAACAGTCTTCTCCGTCAGCCCCCACTCTTTCACGTCGCCCACTACCCCGATCACCTGCTGCCACGGCCCGGCATCGCCGCCCCAGGAAAACAACTGCCCCAGCGCGCTCCGGTTGGGCCAGAAGCGGCGCGCCATGGTCTCGTTGATTACCGCCGGATAGATCATGGCGTTGGTCACGCCGGCGGACAGATTCTCTTTCTTCTCGCGGGCTTCGCGCCGGCGCGCGTCGAGCGAGGCATCCAACTGCACGTCCTCTGGGAAAACACCCGTCCGGCGATCATCGGCACGCCCATGGCGCGGAAATAATCCGGCGAGACCGAATGCACCTCCACCAGAGGCCCGCCCATCGGCGTGGAAGGCTGGCCGCGCACCCTGATGTACCCGTTGCTGCCGCCCTCCAGTGGCAGGTGGTCGGTAAGGGCCGCGGCATCCACGCCGGGAATGCGGCGGGCCTTTTCGAGCAGAGCTTGCGCAAACTCCATCTGCTGCGGGGCTTTCTGGTAACGCGCTCGGGAAGTTGCAGGGCGCCGGTCCAGACGCCGTCCGGCCGCACGCCCACTTCGACGTTCCGCAGCCGCACAAAATCCGTCAGCAGCAGGCCGCGCCCGCCAGCAGGAGCAGGGAGAGCGCGATTTCGCCCACCACCAAAACCTGGCTGGCCAGCCGCCGGCTCTTCGAAGGACTTCACCGAGCTGCCCGCACCGCCCTTCAGCTCGTCGTGCAGATCCGTGCGCGACACCTGTACCGCCGGCACCAGCCCGAACAGGATCCCGGTGGCCAAGGCCAGCCCGAAGGTAAATGCCAGCACCGATCCGTTCAGCTCAATGGCGTTGAATTGCGGCAGCGCGAAGCTCTTGGCATGCGAGAACAGGCTGATGATGCCCCATCCCAATCCCAAGCCCGCCACGCCGCCGGCAACGCCCAGCAGGACGCTTTCGGTGAGCAGCTGGCGCACCAACCGGCCGCGGCCCGCGCCGACGCGATGCGCACGGACATTTCCTGTTGCCGCGCCACAGCCGCGCGCGAAAGCAGCAGGTTGGCAACATTCGCGCAGGCGATCAGCAACACCAGCGCCACCGCCCAAAGCATCATGAGCAGGGAGCCGCGCGCATCCCCCACCAGGTTGTCGCGCAGCCATACGATCTTCGCCCCGATCTTGTAATTGGAATCCGGGTAGGCCTTCTCCAGCCCGGCCGCGATCACCGTCAGGTCGGCCTGCGCCTGCTTCACCGTCACCCCGGGTTTCATCCTGCCGATGGCGTTGGCCCAGTGCGAGCCGCGCGGGTATTGACTCATCTTCACCATCTCCCTGGGCATCCACAATTGGACTCGCGCCACCGGGAAGCGGAAACTGGCCGGCATCACCCCCACGATGGTGTATTTGCGGGCGTCCAGTTCGATCTCGCGGCCCACCACGCCCGGATCGCCGGCGAAGCGGTTCTGCCAGAAGTGCAAGAGATCGAGGCCTCTCTCAAGCACAGGCGGGTCGCGGCGCTTGAGGCCTTCGGCCTGCGCCGCTCACGCCGGCGACGCCTTCCGCGGCTACATCCGCGAGCTCAACCTCTTTCGCCCGGAATCCTCGAGGGCAGCGGGTTCAGGGCGCTGCAGATCAAGGGCGAGGTGGCGCGCTTTCGCCTCGACCTCGGGGCCCTCGTGGAGGCGCCCCGGTACAGCGTGGCCTGGGAGCGCGTGGAGGCGGGGGCGGCGGCCCAGCCGGTGTGAGCCGGCCCCCGCGGCGCCGATCGCCCTCAGTGTGCGCTCCTAGCGGAAGAGCCGCGGGAGGCGCTTCTTCCAGCCTTCCGGCAGCACCGCATCGAGCGCGTCGTCCAGCGTGACGATGCCCAGCAGCCGGCCATCGGCATCGACCACGGGAATGGCGAGCAGATCGTACTTGGTCATGATGCGACCGACCTCCTCCTCGTCCACGTCGGCAGCCACGCTCACCACGTCGTCCTCGATGACCTCGGCCACCGACCGGGCGGGGTCTGCCAGCACGAGGTCGCGCAAGCTGGCGACGCCGCTCAGCCGGCCATCCGCGGCAGCGAAGTAGATGTACGTCATGGCGTGCTGCTCCGGGCGCTCGTTACGGATCCACTGCAGGGCCTCGCCGACGGTCATGCCGGCGGGCAGCACCACCAGATCGGTCGTCATGAGCGACCCCACAGTGTGCTCCGGGTGGCTGGCCAGCTCGCGCAGGTCTTCTTCACGCTCGTCGGGCAGCCGCTGGAGCAACTGCTGAGCCAGCTCGTCGGGCAGATGGCTGAGGATGTCGGCGGCCTCGTCGGCCTCGATCTGCTCCAGAACGGCGACCGCGCGCGCCAACGGCATGTCCTCCAAGGCGGCGGTGCGCAGCTCCTCCTCCATCTCTTGCAGCGTGTCGGCGGCGAGGCCCGTGTTGAGGGCGGCCAGCACGGCGGCGCGCTCCCGGGGGCCCACCTGACTGATCACGTCGGCGATGTCTGCCGGGTGCAGCTCGGCGAGCTGGGCGAAAGCCTCCACGAAATTGAGCCTGGAGAGCCGCAGAGCAATGAGGTTGACCTCGGCCCACGGCACGAAGTCGCCGCTGCGGCGCGGCAGACGGCGCGAGAGAAAGCCGAGTCCGAAACGCCGCGCCAGGGCGCCGGAGCTCGCGTCGACGCCGCTCACCACGAAGTCGCCGTCGCGGCCGTCGAGCAGCACATCTTGAACGCGCACGAACACGCGACGGCGCATGTCGAGTACCTGGTTGTCGAGCACCGAGTCGACCAGAGCGAGCTCGTCGCCGCGCAGTGAGGCGGCTTCGAGATCGGCGGCCACACAGTTGAGCACAAGCCTCTCACCATCAACGTCGATCTCGGCCACTTGCCCCCACGAGGCGCGCAGCCGGTCGTCGCCACGCGCGATGAAGAAGCCGCTCACCACGGCGGCGTCCTGCGCGCAGAGAGCGACCACATCGAGCAGCTCGCCGATCACCGCCCCGGCCGCGTCGACCACGTTCATGTCTTCGAGCTCGGAGAGCGCTAGCGAACCTGGCGCGTCGTCCATGAAAACGACCACTCCTTCACACTACCGGGGACCCCTTGGCGACTCGGCCAGAATAGTCGCGCCGTGTAGCGGGCGTCAATTGGGGCGGACCGCAAGCGGGCCCGCCCCGTCTGCTATTCTTGCCGGCGGCATGGACGTCGTGTACCTCCTCATCGCGCTCGCCGTGATCCTCGCCTCCGCCGAGCTCTTCACCAACGGCGTCGAATGGTTCGGGCGCCGCTACGAGCTCGGCGAGGGCGCCGTCGGCAGCGTCCTGGCGGCCGTCGGCACCGCCCTGCCGGAGACGCTCGTGCCGATCATCGCGATCGTCATCACGCGTGGCGCCGCCGGTCGCGACATCGGCATCGGCGCCATCCTGGGGGCACCCTTCATGCTGTCCAGCCTGGCCATGGTGGTGACTGGCGCGGCCGTGTGGATCTTCGCCTGGCGCGGCCGGCGCAGCATCGACGTGACCGTGAACGAGACGGTCATGCGGCGCGACCTGAGCCACTTCTTCATCGCCTACGGCCTGGCCATGGCCGCCGGTCTCGTACATGTGCGTCTGCTGCACTGGGCCCTGGCCGCCGGACTCCTCGCCTTCTACATCTACTACGTATGGGAGACCATTCACAGCGAGGGCGACCTGGGCGAAGACCTCAAGCCACTCTACTTCCACCGCCACCCCGTGATGCCGCACCGCTACCGCATCTTCCTGCAGGTCGGCGTCGCCGCGCTCGGCATCGTGCTCGGCGCGGAGATCTTCGTGCGCGCGGTGGCCACGCTCAGCGGGCGCCTCGGAGCGGCGCCCCTGCTGGTTTCGCTGCTCATCACGCCGATCGCGACGGAGCTGCCCGAGAAGTTCAACTCGGTGCTCTGGGTGCGCCAGCGCAAAGACACGCTGGCCTTGGGCAACATCACGGGAGCCATGGTCTTCCAGAGCACCTTCCCCGTATCGGTGGGGCTCGCCTTCACCGGCTGGGCGCTCACCGCCACGGGGCTGGTGAGTGGCGCCCTGGCGCTCGTTTCGGGGGCCGTCTTCTACCTCACGCTGCGCCTTCGCCACAAGCTCACCTGGTGGTCGCTGTGCGGGGCCGGATCGATGTACCTCGTCTACCTCGTCTACGTCTTCGGCTTCGCCAAGTGAAGCGTGCCGCGCGAAGCGCACGCGCGTCCGCGGTGCAGCGCGACGAGGCGGCGGCTACTTCGCGATGAAGAGAGTCACGGTGGAGCCCAGGGGCGCCAGCACGTTGGCGTCCGGGACCTCCTTCACCACCGTGCCCGCCGGTTGACCGGTGCCGCCCCTCTGCTTGATGACGACGCTGAAGCCGGCGCTCTCCACGGTGGTCGTGGCTGTGCCCGAATCGACGCCGTACACGTTGGGCACGGCAACCATGCTTGCGCTCGGCGACGTCGACGGCGAGGGCGAAGGCGACCCGCTAGAGACGACCACATCGACCATGGAACCTCTGCTCACCTTGGTGTCGGCCGTCGGGAACTGGCTGATGATCTCCTGTGCCGGCACGGTGGTGCTCGTCTGGGTAGTGACAGTGCCCAGGTTCAGACCCACGGCGGCCAGCGCAGTCTGCGCCTCGCTTTGCGTGTCGCCGCTGAGGTCGGGCACCGCCACCGGCGGTTTGCCGCTGCTCACCCAGTACGAGATGGTGTCGCCGGGGCTCACAGAGGTGCCGGCCGTGGGGTTTTGCCTGAAGACCCTGCCGATCGGCACGGCGCCCGACTTGGCGAAGTTCTGCAGACCGGTGACCCCGTTCTGATGAAGCCAGGCCTGTACCTGTTTTGCGGTCCACCCCCTGAAGTTCGCCAGGGCGACCGGCTGAGCGCCCTTGCTGATCCAGATATCGACAGCCTCACCCGTGCGCAGCCTGGTGCCGGCGGCGGGTGACTGGCGCGTCACCAAGCCCTGGGCGAAGCTCCTCGAGTACTCCTGCTGCACGCCGGCCTTGAACCCCGCCTGCGTGAGCTTGCTCACCGCAGCCGACTGGCTCAGGCCCACCAGCGGCGGCACGCTTGCGCTGCTGCCGCCCACAGCGCGCACCACGCCATAGGCGGCGGCGGAATCACCAGCAGCAGCAAGGCGACCAGTAGCAGCACCGGCCAGCGGCGCCGGCGGCGGCGATCGCCCACGGTTTGCTCGAGAGGGCCGCCGGCGCCGGCCATCACGGCCGTGGTGCCGGCGCGGGTGCCGATGAGCCGCGTGGCTTCGGCGCCGGCGTCGAAGGTGGCCGCGGTGAGGGGCCCGCCCGCCTGTGCGGAGCGCAGATCGCGGGCGAACTGATCGGCCGTCTGGTAGCGATGGTCGGGGTCCTTGGCGATCGCCTTGAGGATGATCTGGTTGAGCGCGTAGGGCAGCCCCGGCACGAGCTGGGCGGGCTCGGTCGCCATCTCGTTCACGTGCTTGAGCGCCACCGTCACGGCGGTTTCGCCCTTGAAGGGGACGGTGCCGGTGAGCATCTCGTACAACACGATGCCCACGGAGTACAGGTCCGAGCGCGCGTCGACGGGCAGCCCTTTGGCCTGCTCGGGCGCCAGGTACTGGGCGGTGCCCAGGATGGAGCCCACCTCGGTCATGCCGGAGTCGCCCGCCCGGGCAATGCCGAAGTCCATGACTTTCACGTTGCCGTCGCGGTCGAGCATCACGTTCTGCGGCTTGATGTCGCGGTGTACGATGCCGCTGCGATGAGCGTAGTCGAGCGCCGCCAGGAGCTGCAGGGTGATGCGCACGGCCTCCCTGCCGCCGAGACGGCCCTGGCGCCGCACCAGATCCTTGAGCGTCTCGCCCTCCACATACTCCATGACGATGAAGTACGTGCCGTCGATCTCGCCCCAGTCGAAGATGCTCACCAGATTGGCTTGGTTGAGCCCCGCCGCCGCCTTGGCCTCGCGCCGGAAGCGCTCGACGAACGCAGGATCGCTGAGGAACCGCTGCAAGAGGACCTTGAGCGCTACACGCCGACCAAGGGTGAGGTCTTCGCACAGATACACGTCGGCCATGCCGCCGGCACCGAGCTTGCGCAGCACGCGGTAACGGCCGCTCACCACCTGGTCTGGCTGGAACACGTCGGTCACGATTGACTACCTCACTCGTTGTCTCAACAGGTACGACCCCCGGCGCCGGCCCCCTGCCTCAAGGCAGTGCGGGCTGCGCCAAGGCGGCCTTGATCACGTCAGCGGCGAGCGGCGCGGCTACCTCACCGCCCGTCGATTGAGTGTTCTCGATCACCACCGACAGCGCCACCTTGGGGTCGTTGGCCGGGGCGAAGGCGATGAACCACGCCAGGT
>CAWKEZ010000022.1:0-40281 GCA_963848545.1 uncultured Thermoleophilia bacterium | reverse complement strand
GCGCTTCTGGAAACTGTGGTCGTTCGCCAGCGGGCGAATTCTGGTGAGCGCGTTCTCGTTGTCCAGCACCTCCGGCCCCGCCGCATCGACCAGCAGGCTGGTGAGGCGAGGATTGGCTTCGTGGAGCCAGCGGCGGAAAGCGATCCCGTTGGTGACGTTGACGATGCGATCGGGAAACAGCGTGTGCAGGTCGCGGAACACGGTCTCCCGCATCAGGCCGGTATGCAGGGCTGAGACGCCATTGACCCGGTGCGAACCGAGAAACGCCAGGTGGCTCATGCGGACGCGGCGGCCCTGGCTTTCGTCGATCATCGACACGCTGGACAGCAGCGCGTCCTCACCGGGATGCGCGCGGCGGACGAAGCCGAGATGCAGCGCGTTGATCAGGTAGATGATCTGCATGTGGCGCGGCAGCAAGCGCTCCATCAGCGGAACCGGCCACACCTCCAGCGCTTCAGGCAGCAGGGTGTGGTTGGTGTAGCTGAACGTTGCCCGCGTCATCTCCCAGGCGTCTTCCCAGGGGATCTGGTGGACGTCCAGCAGGATGCGCATCATTTCTGCGACGCCGATCGCCGGATGGGTATCATTGAGCTGGATCGATGTTTTGTCTGCCAGATTGCCGATATGGCCGAACGCCTTGATGTGCCTGCGGACGAGATCCTGCAGCGAGGCCGAGACAAAGAAGTATTCCTGGCGTAGCCGAAGCTCCTGACCGGCCGGTGTGGCGTCTGACGGATACAATACCTTGGAGATCGACTCGGCCCTGACCTGCTCCGCCAACGCCCCGGCATGGTCGCCGTGGTTGTAAAGCATCCAGCCGCAACGGATCAGCGGATCGGGCGGACCAGAGGCGCAATGTGTTCACCCGTCGTCCGCGCCAGCCGACCGAGGGTGTGCTGTACGCCACGGCCTCGATCGTTTCGGCGGGATGCCAGACGTGGCGAACGGCGGCTTCGGAGATCGGAACCGCTTCGATAGAGCCGCCGAAGCCGATCTGGTAGCTCACCTCGGGCGGTGGAATTCCCATGGGTTGCCCAGGGCTAGCCAGTCATGGCCAGATTCCGGCTGTTGCCATAGGGCTCTCGGCAGACATGAACTCGGCGGGGGTCAAGGCCTACAGGAGCTGGGCCGAGGGCTTCACAGCCGTCGTCGCCACGCTGCACGACGGTCTCTACCGACCGATCCTGGCCGCCCTGCAGAGGGCGACGATGCGCTGGCAGTCGCCGAGGCGGTGGCGGCCTCGCCGTGGGGCACCCAGGCGTTCGGAGTGTAGCCGGGGAGCGCGCTGTCGGTCGGCACGTATCGTGACTTCCTGACTGGCAGGAGAACCTCCTCAGCCTGGCGAAGCTCCCCGCCACCGGCGGCGCGATGCCGGCGGCAGCTGCATCGACGGGTCCGCATGGTCTTGCCCCGGGTTTGCTAGCAGGCGCTCGGGCGCGTATAAGGTGTTGAGCCTCGAACCAGCCACATAGGCGCTGCAGGGGATCGACGTGAGTGTGGGGCAGCCCGCGCGGCTGGGCCCGGGAAGGAGGTGACGCCGTGAGTATTCGCAGGCAGTGCGCGCTTCTGCCGCCGCTGCTCGGCGTCCTCGTCCTCTGTGCCGCGCTCGCCGCGCCTTGCTTCGCTTCCCCGGTCTCCGCCAAGAAGGCGCGCCTGCGCGCCGTTGAGGCGCGCCTCCAGACGGTCGGTACCGAGTCCGAGATCGTCGTCGAGAAGTACGACGAGGCGAACACGCGGCTCAGCTCTGTCAAGCAACAGGTCGCCGCGAACGGGCAGCTGCTGCGCGTAGCCGAGCGCAATCTCAGCCTGGCCACCGAGCAGCTCACGGCGCGTGCCCGCGACATGTACAAATCGCCGGACGCGAGCCTCCTCGACGTCATCTTCGGGACCGGCAGCTTCAACGCGCTGGTCACCGAGATGAACATGATGCAGCGCCTGAACACCAGTGACATCGACACCGTCAACGCCGTCGCCGCCTACCGGCAGGACATCCGGGACCGGCGCGTCACGCTGGTGGCCGACAGGCAGGCCGCCGCCAAGCTCCTCGCCGCGCGCGCTGCCCAGAAGCAGCACGTCCTGGCCCTGCAGGGCAAGCTTCGAGCGCCTGACGGCGGGCATCAAGGGCCAGATCAAGCAGCTGCAGGCGCGGCAGGCGGCCGCGTCTCGCGCCGCGGCGCTGCGCGCCGAGCAGGCCACAGCCGCGGCCAGAGCCAGCAGCAGTAGCAGCGGTGGCAGTGGCAGCGTGCCCGACCCAGGCGGCGCCGGTGAGCCGGCGGTCGTCACCATCGCCCAGCGCTACCTCGGCGTGCCCTATGTCTGGGGCGGCGCCAGCCCCAGCGGTTTCGACTGCTCCGGCCTCGTCATGTACTGCTTCGCGCAGCTCGGCATCAACTTGCCGCACTCAGCCAACATGCAGCGAGAGGAGAGCACGCCGGTCCCGCTCGCCGACCTGCAGCCCGGCGACCTCGTCTTCTTCGGCGACGCTGCCTTCAGTCATCACGTCGGCATCTACGTGGGCGGCGGCGAGATGATCAACGCGCCTTACACCGGCACTGTGGTGCGCTACGACTCGATTGCCGGCGCCTGGATCGGCGGCAGATTCTAGGGAGCGGCGAGGTGCGTCGCTCGCCTCGGTCACGGCTCTGCCTCTGAATCGCCTCCGTGTACGACCGCCAGGTAGGCGGCCGTCGGCCTGTGACCGACCAGGATCCCGGTGATGCCTTTCTGCGTCTGCCAGCCGTAGGAACTCGTCGGGTCGTCGTCGCTGAGGATGGCCAGCGACCAGCGCACGCCGTGGCGCTCCAGCCAGGCGGCCTGGTTCATGAGGTAATTGTCCTCGCCCAGCCAGCCGCCCTTGAAGAACACCTTCCAGCCGGCCGGGCCGGCGGCGGCGGGGATCCCCCAGCGCTGCATGTGCGTGATGCCGGAGAGCAGGCGGCGCGCCAGAGCCACCGACCGCGTCGGCAGGTAACTCTGGTAGCGATAGAAGAAGCGCGCCTGGTCCGCAGCAGTCACGCGCGCGTCGATCCACGAATCGCCCACGCCGAAGTCCTGCATCTCAGAGAGCTTCGCCACCCGCAGCAGACCGCTGTTGCCGACGACGTCGTAGACGATGTCGGCGTCGGCGTTGTCGGACTCCTCGATCATCCCGGTCAGCGTGGCGCGCATGGCGGTCGTCGGCCGAGGGTGGCCTCGCAGATAGGCGACCAGCAGCATCGCCTTGGAGAGACTGGCGGACTGAAACTGGCGGTGCGCGTCATAGGTGTGCAGGCCGCCGTGACTGTCGACGATGGCGACGCCGACCTCGCCGCCCCGGTCCTCGGCCCAGGCCAAGGCGCGGGCGATCCGTCTGGCGCTGGGAAACGCGGGCGCGGGCACGGCTGTGGCGCTGGGCTGCGGCTGCGGCGTCGTGCTCGGGGACGCCGACGAGAGCGCCGCCACAGTGCGCGGGGCCGGCCGTGAGTCGGCCCGGTCGAGGGACCACAAAGCGACCGCGCTCACGGTCGTGAGCACCGTCACGAACAGAACGAGGGCGATGAGGCGCGCCCGCGGTCGTTGCCCGAGGCTTCGCGCCTCGTGCATCTCAGTGTGCTCCCGGGAGCTCACGTCGGATGCGGGATGCGAGCGTGTCGTGTGGTGTCGGGATGCTCTGGCCTCTCGCCCGGCTGGCGGACGCCCCCTTAGCTCTTGACCGAAGCGCCCATAGTGAATACTCCGCTCGGACTTCTATCTACCGAGAACTGCTGGGTGACGCCTGAGCCGAAGCTGGGGTCCAACTGAGAGTCTACCCTTATCTCTCGGGTAGCGGGGAGTCGTGGCCTGCTCTCCGATCGCGCCGCGTTCGGCGCCTCCGCGCTCAGCCCGCGGCCGCGTTCCCCTTCTTCGCTGCGTCAAGCGGCGACCTGGCTCTTGACGGTCGCAGGCTGCTGGCGTCGACGAATGTGCTACCCTGCGGCCCAGTTCGCACCGCCATGCGCAGGGCGCTGCCGTGCCACAGCTCTCGCCACGAGAGGAACCACACGGTCCAGCCGTTGTCCCAGGTGCCGCCGCGGGGGCTGCCGGTGATCGTCACGGGGTCTCCCGGCACGGCGAGCTTGTAGTAGGTCTCGGCATGCGCCGGCGAGAGGTTCACGCAGCCGTGACTGACGTTGGTGAACCCCTGCTCGCCCACCGACCAGTAGGCGTCGTGCAGAAAGCAGCCACTCCAGGTGAACCTCACCGACCACGGCACCTCGAGGTTGTAGCCGGGCCCGATCATGTCGACGGGATTGGCCTTGTCGATGGTCAGGTAGGTCCCGTTGGGAGTATCGTCCCCCGGCCGGCCGGCGCTGATGGGCCAGTTGCCGAAGAGGCGCCTGTTCAGGTACACGCGCGCGTGGTGCGCGCGCGTGCTCGCCACGACGACGAGCGAATCGCCGATCACGAAGCTCTGCTTGAGGGTGTGCGTGCCGTAGACGTCGGGCGCGCCCTCGACGCCGTTCAGGCGCGCCACGAAGCGGACCTTGGTGTGCGCCGGCCAGTAGCTTCGCGGGCGGAAGTAGAGGGTCGTGTCGCCGTCCCAGTACCACGCCCCGACCAGCCGTCTCGAGGTCCTCAGTGACAGCGTGCGCTCGACGGCGCGGCGGTTCGTTATCGGCCGGTCGAACGTGAGGATGATCGGCATGCCGACGCCGTAGCTGAGGCCCTGGCCTTCGAAGATCTGCGCGGCGAACGTGTGACGCGGCGTCAGCGTGCGGAACGTGCTCGTCTTTGTGAGCGAGCGGCCGGCGGCGTTACGCGCCGTGGCGTGGACCGTGTAGCGGGTGGCCGTATTGAGCGTGCCTTCGCTGCGCCAGGTCGCTCCGGCGTCGTCGAGGCTGCCAGTGACCGCATCGCCGCGCGTGGTGACGCTGACCTTGACGATCTGCCCGCCGAGCGCCTTGACCACGATGTGCTTCTGCGGCTTGACGGCTGCGCTGCCTCTCGCGGGCGTGATCACCAAGCTGACGGCGGGCACGGTTGGCGAGGGGCTTGCGGGCGTGAGGTGCCCCGACGAACCACCGCAGGCAGCGACAATCAGGCTCAGGCAGAACATGGCCGCTGCGGCTGTCAGGGGGCGAGGGCAGAATCGCCTGCGCCACGCAGGCGGCGTGGCAAGGCGCGCCGGTTGACGTCTGAAGACCCTGCAAATCCTGCATCTGCTTGGATCACTCCTGGGCCGTTGACTGCGAGCCGACAGAATATCCTCACCGCCAGCGGGG
This sequence comes from uncultured Thermoleophilia bacterium, assembly GCA_963848545.1. Classification (GTDB taxonomy): domain Bacteria; phylum Actinomycetota; class Thermoleophilia; order UBA2241; family UBA2241; genus CAIXSE01. Next base: position 35,041 of record CAWKEZ010000022.1, on the reverse strand, counting down.
AGAGCGGCAGGGTCAACGATACCTGCTCTCAGGCGCGGATGCGCCTCTGCGCATGCACTGGTGTAGCACACGAGAGCCGCGGCAACTCTGCACCCTCAGACTGTGGGCTCGCTGAGCGGAGGCTGTGCCGAGACTGTGAACTCGCCGATGAGCACGCCGACGCGCAGGGCTGCGGCCCTGGAAGTGGGGAGCTGGGCGAGAGGGCCTGCCGACATGGGTGTTCCAGCAGCGCCAGCTGAGCGCAGCCTGTGAAGATGGGGCAGTCGCTGGCAGCCCCGCGCATCCACCCCTACACTGAGGCCAATGCCGTCTCAGCGTCCGCAGACCGACACACCCCGAACCTGGTCGCAGTGGCGTAGCCGGGGGCTGCGCCACAAGGCCTGCCGGGCACGGATATTCGTCGTCCTCACGACCTTCGTGCTGATCGCCGTGGCCGGGCTCGTCGTGGCTTGTGGAAGCTCGCGGCGAGCCGGGGAAGGCGGGCAGAGCGCCTTGCCCCGTGCCGTCGCGCTGCCCGGCGGCGCCACGCCCAGCGCGACGAGCGGCCCGGCCTCGGCTGCGAAGGTCGCGAACCAGCAACTCAGAGCCGCCCTCACCCCGCTCCTCAAGCAGCGCACCGGCCACCTCGCCGTGGGCGTCGTCGATCTCACGACGAGTGCCTGCGCCGTTTATGACGGCGGGTGCCATTTCCACACGGCCAGCATCGTCAAGGTCGACATCCTCGCCACCCTGCTGCTGCAGCATCAGGCCACGGCGAGGCCGCTCAGCGCCGAGCAGCGGGAACTTGCGGCGCAGATGATCGAGTGCAGCAACAACCACGCGGCGACGATGCTTTGGGACGCCGTCGGCAAGGGGCCTGCCGTCGCCCGGGCGAACCTGCGCCTGGGACTGCGCGAGACCAGGCTCGGGGAGGGCCCTTACTGGGGCCTCACGAGGACGACTGCCGGCGATCAGCTACGCCTGCTCAGCGACCTGGTCTCGGCCAGCTCCCCACTGACCGCGGCCTCGCGAGCGTATGAGCTGCACCTGATGCGGCACGTCGAGTCTGAGGAGGCCTGGGGCGTCACAACGGCGGCGACGCCGGGCACGTCGTCCGCGCTGAAGACCGGTCTGCTGCCCGATCCGCAGCTGCTCGTGGTCAACAGCGTCGGCGTGATCCATCACGGTGGGCACCTGCTCCTCGAGGCCGTGCTCTCCGACGACCAGCCCACACAGGCCATCGGCGTCGCCCAGGAGAACGCGCTCGCCGTCGCCGCCGCGAGGGAGATCGTCGCGGCCCGCCGGTGACTGACCTGGAAGACGCCGGTGCACCGCCCCACGGGTGAGAGCCTTTGCCGCTCATCGTGACGCCAAGACCGCCGTCCGCCGTCTGTCGCCGTGGTTGCCTCGCGGCGCGAGACGTCTGCGCACCGGGCCGAGCGGTGAGCTGCTGGACCCTCACGGCGCGCTCCACTACGATGCGACGATGCCTGTCTCCCCGCAGCCCCTGAGCATGCGTCGCCGGCGTCGACGGCCAGGGCCGCGGCGACGGCGTCGGCGACTCCTGCTGATCGCGGTGGTGGTCTTTGTTGTGGCCGCCGCTGCCGGCTTTGTGGTGCTGGCCAAGGGTGCACGTCCGGAGGCTGCGAGCGCACGCGCGGCGTCGCAGCGCAACGTGATGCGCGCTGCCAAGGCTGCTCACGCTTCCGGCAGGCCCTCTGCGTCGCGAGCGGCGTCGCAGGGTTCGACCGCTCTCCCCGCCGCGAGGACAGCCAGGCGCCTTCCCGACCTTGCCCTGCACAAGCGCATCACGCAGATCCTCAAAGCCGACGGCTTCGCCGGCGAGGCCACCGGCGTGCTGGTCTACGACCTCTCAAGTGCCCAGCTGCTGTACGCGCGCGATGCGCGCACGCCGCTGCTGCCGGCCTCGAACGAGAAGCTCATCACCTCCGCGACCGCACTCGCCGATTGGGGCGCCGCGCACCGCTTCACGACGGACCTCTACGAGAGTGGCGCACTGGAGGATCAGGGCGTCTTTCGCGGCGCGCTCTACCTCAAGGGCTACGGCGACCCAAGCCTCTCAAGCGCCTGGTATCAGACCCACGTCCTGCACCTGAGGACGGCGCGGCTCAGCGACTTCCTCAGCGCCCTCAAGGAGGCCGGCATCAGGAAGATCGAGGGCCACATCGTCGGCGATAAGAGCTACTTCGACGGCGCGCGCACGGTCAGCGCCTGGACGCCCGGCATGAGCGTCAATTGCGGACCACTCTCGGCCCTGAGCCTGAACGAGGGCGTCGAGCCCGACGGCCAGCGCGCCAGCGACCCAGCGCTGTTCGCGGCCCGCGCGCTGACCGAGCTGCTCAGGGGCCACGGCATCGCTGTCAGCGGCGGCCCGCGCTTGGGCAGCGCGCCGGCCGGCGCCACGCTGCTCTACAGCGCTCGCTCGGCGCCGCTCTCGGCGATCATCGCCGCCATGAACAAGCCCAGTGACGACTTCTTCGCCGAGATGCTGACCAAGGGCCTCGGCGCTGCCTTTGGCGGCGTGGGCAGCACGGCCGCCGGGGTCGCGGTCGAGCGCGCCTTCCTCGTCTCGGAGGGCCTCTCGCCGCAAGACTTCGCGCTCAGCGACGGCTCGGGGCTGAGCTATGCCGACCACGAGACGGCGCTCGACATCACGCAGCTGCTCACGGCCATGTCGCGGCGCTCCGACTGGCGGCTCTTCTGGCGCTCGCTCTCGGTGGCCGGCGTCAACGGCACGCTCGCCGACCGCATGCGTGGCACGCCTGCTCAAGGGAACCTGCACGGCAAGACCGGCACCTTGGCGGTAGCCAGCAACCTCTCGGGCTACGTGACCAGCGCCAACGGCCACTGGCTCGTCTTCTCGATGCTCATGAACAGCCGTCGGCTCGACTTGGGCGCGGCCTACGCGGCCCAGGATGCCATCGGCGTCGCCTTGGCCCGTGCGCGACCGGCCAGCACTATCGTCTGGAGGCCGAGCCCGGTGCTCGGCATCGCCGCGACCCCGAGAGCTGCGGCGGCGCCCGCCGGCAGCTGAGCTTCCTGGCAGCGCGCCGCCTGAGTGCCACCACGAACCTGCCGTTCGAGTCGTGGCCGAGGTGCTGGGCTCGGGCGCCTCACCGGCGCGGCCCTCGACCGGCTCACGCACCGCTGCCGAGTCTTGGCCCTTAACCCGTTGCGCGAGCGCCTCGCCGACGTGCTCGGCGTCGAGGGCTTTCCCACCGTCTACTACGTGCGAGCCGACGGCACCGTCTACCCGGGCGACGGTGGGGGCAGCGCCGCAGCATGTCATCAAGGCGCTGATGCGGGCGATCGCGGGGTGAGGCTGCGGCCGCCGCTCGCTTGCCGACGTAATGCTGCCGAGACGCCTCGCCACGGCCCAGCACGCCTGACCACAGCCTAGCACCGCGCCCTCGCGGATACCTGGACTGTGCAGCACAATCGCGCACGGGAGGGTCCTGCCAGACAATACGCACAGGATTCCTAAACCTGTGTCGCTGTTCCGATCTCAGCCGGCGCCACAGTAACGTCGAGCGTATGCCGCTCCGGCCCGCCCCTTCGTACGCCATTTGGGCTCCCAACTGAGCCTACGCCACCGTACTCGGGCCAGATGGGTCCGACATTCGGCTGAGAGCGAGTCCGGAAGCTCCTGCAAACAGCCTAGAACGGCTGACCCCGGCCGAGAGCACCGGATGAGCGGTCCCGAATCGCTGGGTCGATTCCAGCCGGGGCAACGCACCTCCTGGCATAGGGCGCTTCGACGATGGCACAATCGTCGGCATCACGCCTCATACAGCCCGGGTGCTGATAATCCGCCGACGGACCCACGGCTTGCGAGACATGTTGCAGACTGACACCACTGGTCGGTATCCTCGAAAGCACGGGCTGCTCGTCTCGCCGCCGTTGGGCGCCCCCGACGTAGGCTGGCGCCACCATGGCCCTCAGCGAACCCGACCCCAAGCACAACGACCGCACGGTCTGCGACCGATGACGCTTCTTCATGTGAGCGGCGCGGAGGGCGCGACGGTCAGTGCGATCGACGAGGGCGATGGCCCGGCGATCCTGATCGTCCACCCCGGTGGCGGGATGCGTCCTCCTGGGCAGGCGTCGCCGAGCTGCTCAGCGACGAGTTTCGCGTCGTTCGGCTCCAGCGACGCCTGTACGCCGCGGATGCAGCGGAGGTCCGATCGCCGCACACGATGGCGGTCGAAGCCGCCGATATCCTGGCCGTCGCGTCGCGGCTGTCGCGGCCGATTCTGGTGGGGCATTCCTCCGGCGCCGTGGCGGCGCTCGAGGCGGCGCTCGTGGCGCCCCCAGCGTTCTCGGGCATGGTCCTCTACGAGCCGCCGCTGGCCACCACCTTGCCGGTCGTGGGCGAGGCCGGCAAGCGAGCGCGGGCCGCCCTGGAGGCCGGCGATCCGGTCAAAGCGATGGAGATCCACCTGCGCGACATCGTCCAGCTCGAACCAGCCATGGTCGACGCGATGTTGGCGCGACCCGAGATGCAAGCCCGGCTTGCTCGGCAGGCCGCTGCGCAGCTTGCCGACAACGACGCCATCGATGCGCTCGGCGTCGGCATCGACCGCTACGCGGGGCTCGATCTGCCGACAGTCCTGATCGAGGGCGAACGCAGTCCGGCGCATCTCAGGAGGCGCTTGGCGGACCTCGCGAGCACGCTGCCGCACGTCCTACGGGTGGTCACGCTCGAGGGGGAGGGCCACACCGCGAACTTCACCGCAGCTGATCGGCTGGCGGACGTGATACGCGAGTTTGCGCGAGGCTTGGCGCCGTGAGTCAGCCTCGCTGCGGTAGTCGGCGCAGAAGGTGGCATGCAGATCACTGAGGATATTCAGCTGGTCGAGGGGGCTCGCGGCGCCAATGTCTATCTCATCTCGAGCGACGATGGTGCGACCCTGGTCGATAGCGGCCTGCCGGGAAGCGGAGCGCGCCTTCTTCGCTACCTGAGCGAGCGACCAGCCGTGAAGCTGAGGTACATCGTCCTGACCCACGCCGACCCGGACCACATCGGTGGCGCTGCGGCCGTCAAGAGGGCGACCGGAGCGATCGTGGCGATCGGCGGAAAGACGCACCCGCGCTGGCCGGCGAGAAGCCGAGCAAGGCCCTCAAAGGTCCCCTGGGCCTGCTCTTCAGGGTCTTCTTCGGCGTGGCGATGAGAGTCCAGCACCTGGAGGCCGACCTGATCCTCGAAGACGGTGACAACATCGGCGGCTTTCAGGTCATCGCCGTCCCCGGTCATACGGATGGCAGTCTGGCGCTCTGGCGACCACAAGATCGCGTCCTGATCTCCGGCGACGCGCTGCTCACAGATCGACACGGTGCCGAGCTCGCCCCGCGCCAGAGCGCGGCCGCTGACTACGCTCAGACGCTGAAGTCGGCGGCAGCGCTTGGGCAGCTGGGCTACCAGTACCTCCTGCCCGGTCATGGCCGTCCGAGAGTCGTCAGTGATCTTGCGAGCCGCGATAGGCGCCAGGGGCGCTGACCGGTCGCTGAATCGTCCTCCTGCGAGGATCGTCGCTGCCCGTTGGCCGAGAAGGGATGCCTGAGGTAACGAATCACTTGCACCCGCCAACACGGGCCCCGCGATTGGCGCCGTCGCCTCCTGCACCGCCGGCATGGCGCCGCTGCGCTGATCGAGCGTCGCTTCTGAGACGCGATCCTTGACACACTTCTCGCGCTGGCGCCATTTAGCAGATGTGAGACGCGAGTTGAACAGATCTTCCGACGCCGAGTTGCTGCAGGCCAACGATGCAGACGCCTTTGTCGAACTCTACGACCGTCACGTCGCGCAGATCCACGCCTGGGCCCGAGCGCGGGTCGGCGAGCATGCCGCCGATCTGACCGCCGAGGTCTTCGCCCGCGCCTGGCTTGCCAGAGGGCGTTTTCGCGACGAGGGCGGTGGCTCGGCAGCGCCCTGGTTGCTGGGCATCGCGGCCAACGCCTTGCGCGAGTCGCTCCATAAGGCCGCGGTCGAGTCGAAAGCCCGACGCAAGCTCGGCCTGCCACCGGCGCTCGTCCCAGACGACGGCCTCGAGGCGCTCGAGGAGCGGCTTTCCCTGCCCGCGGCGGCCCTGCGCGCGATCCGCGATTTGCGGCCCAGCGAGCGTGAGATCCTCACGCTGCGCGTCGTCGAGGAACGGCCCTATCGCGAGATCGCCGAGCGCTTGGGTTGTACCTCACAGGCCGCCCGTCTGCGCGTCTCACGCGCCCTGCGTCGCCTGCACGCCACAGTCGAAGGAGGACCCTCATGAGCGAGAGTGACATCCCCCACAACCTGCGCGACTTTCGCGGCCAGCTGCACGCCGCGGTCGCCCGCGACCTCAGACGACCACATGGCCCGCTGGCGGTCCTTGCGCTCCTGCGGCCGCGCCGCCGTCGCGGCTTTGTCGCCTACGCCGTCGGCAGCCGCCGCGCCATCACCCTGACCGTGGCTCTGGTCACCGCCGGCGGCCCTGTGCAGTCGGCCGACGCCGCCATCCTGCACGGAGTGGCCGCCGCGCTCACGCCGCCGGCGGGTACGGCCCTCCATGAGACGGGCACCATCACTCTGCCTGGCCAGGCCGCACAGTCCTTCGATCTGTGGGCGCAGAGCGACGCCCCGCACGGGGTCACCTACGGGGTCGGCCCCGTCGGCGGCGCCGTCTCGGGCCACGAGGCCAGGACCAACTCCAGCGCCACGGCACCGGCGGTCCTCGACCCCGACTCATCCGACCATGCGCCCCTCGACGCGGCGGCGACGCTCCGCGCCCTCGCGCAGTCGGGGAACGCCAGTGTCGTCGGCACCACGACGATCGACGGGGTCGCGGCCTACGAGCTGGACGTCAGCGGCGCTCCCGACGCCACCCTCGACGGCACGGCCTACGTCGCTCAGAGCGACTACCGGCCGCTGCTCATCCAGACCACGAGCGGCGAGACGATCAGCTATTCGACCTACGAGTACCTGCCGGCTTCGGCCTATCCGTCGCCGCCGCCCGGCAAATGATCGCTCACGTTCTCGATTCATCGGCTGCCAATGGCCCGCCCTCATTTGGAGGGCGGGCCATCGCTGCTTCCTGCGGCTAACACCAGCCCCGCGATCAGCGCCGCAGGGTCGGCCTGCGTGGCCGGGATCGCATGGCTGTAGATGTCGAGCGTGATCGAGGCAGTGGCGTGACCGAGGCGCTCCGAGACGACCTTGGGGTGGGTGCCGGCCTGGAGGGCCAGCGTTGCGTGCGTGTGTGGCGCGGCAGCGTCACCTTCTGACCGTCACGACGCTCGCCGGGAGGATAGTGGATGGGTGGCGCCGGCATTCTGGTAATGTCTGCTGTCAACGAGCGTGAGGAGACCCGTGGCAAGTGAAGGGCAAGAGCCAGTTCGTGGCGGGCCCGGTCCGCGCTGGAGACTTCGATCGGAGCCACGCCGGCGTGGTCCGATCCCCCTGAGGAACGCAGCGGATGCCATCGCGTTCCTTCCGTCCGCCCAAGCTTGTTGATAGCCTGTGGGGGTGGACGGCAACCTCCTCCACTGCGGCGACAACTCCGGCGTACTATGCCGCCACGGTGCGAACGAGTCGGCATTAATTCAAGGCGAAGTCGCCTGACGTTCTTGGAAGTAGCAAGCATGACGGAGGTGCGAGGGTGAGCGGGATGCCATCTGGGGCAGGGTATGCGGCCGCGTATGACGTGCTCTACGGGGACAAAGACTACGACGCCGAAGTCGACGTCCTTGAGACTCTCTTCGCCCGGCACTCCTCGGGCCCCGTTGGCACCGTGCTCGACCTAGGTTGTGGCACAGGTTCGCATGCCATACGTCTTGCTCGTCGCGGCTATACCGTCACGGGGGCAGACATCTCGCCGGAGATGCTGGCCTGCTGCCGCGGCAAGCTCGTGGATGAAAACCTGCAAGCAAGCCTGCACGAAGACGACATCCGCAGTTACCGCGATGGGGAGAAGTACGATGCGGTCATTATGATGTTCGCAGTGCTCGGCTACCAGCAGAGCAACGTGGACGTTCGTGATGCTCTGCAGACGGTGAGCGCTCATCTGCGCCCCGGTGGGCTATTTGTTGCCGACTTCTGGTATGGACCCGCGGTATTGACACTTGGTCCTGAGAGTCGGCACAAGACAGTGATAGACGGGGCAAAGAAGGTATTCCGCTTCGCAACCGGGGTCTGCGATGAGCTGCGCCACACCTGCATGGTCACCTACGACGTGCTGACAACAGAGGATGACCGCATCTTATCGGAGGTCCATGAGGACCATGAGATGCGGTTCTTCTTTCCTCTGGAGCTTGACTTTGCGCTGGCTAGCGCGGGACTCTGTCGGACAGCGCTCACCGCGTACCCAGATGTGGGAAGGCCGCCCACGACGGCAGATTGGTGTGCATGCCTTGTGGCACAACATGCCTCCGACCTCGTGGCGGGCGCTTGACCCTCCCAGCAGGCGGCAAGTCATCCCTCAGGTCCTGCGATTCGTACTCTATCTGTACTCCCGTCGCGAGCCGACGGCGCCGGACGCGGGCCACCCGGGCCAACTGGAGCGGATGCGCAGATCAGGGAAACTGCTGCAAACAGCCAAGAACGGCCGACTGCGGCGACTCAGGCCGACAGGGCCGGACGAGGCGACCGTAAGCGGCAGGTCGGCGGTTCGACCCCGCCCGCCGGCTCCAGGCGCGCGACGAACGCTCAGCTTATTCCCAGGTTGGCCTCGTATAATCGCCAAGATCGTGCCCGTCACGGCGCGAGTGCTCGTTTAGTTGGTATTCGGCCTGAGGAGACCTCCTACGAGTATGGTATTCGAGAGTCTTCGTGCGTCCCAGCGCGCCGTCGGCGCGCCCGTCTCGCCGACTTGGCGGAGCAGCCTCGTGACCGTCGCTGACGTCGTCCTCGAGGTGCGTGGCCTGGTGCGCACCTACCGACGCGGCGAGTTTGCCGTGCCCGTCCTCAAGGGCCTCGACCTGGAGGTGCGGCGCGGGGAGTGGGTCGCCTGCACCGGGCGTTCGGGCTCGGGCAAATCGACGCTCCTCAACGTTCTCGGCCTGCTCGACAGCGCCGACGCGGGCAGCTACCTCCTGGCGGGGCACGATGTCTCAGACCTCGACGACGCCGGCAGAGCGCAGCTGCGCAACCACCTGCTCGGGTTCGTCTTCCAGCTCCACAACCTGCTGCCGCGCACGACCGCGCTCGAGAACGTGGCGACGCCGCTGGTGTACCGCGGCGTGCGGCGCGGCGAGCGGCTGCGCCGCGCGGCGACGGCGCTGGAGGCCGTCGGGCTCGCCGATCGCGCCGACCACGATCCCAGCGAGCTCTCCGGCGGGCAGATGCAGCGCGTGGCGATCGCCCGCGCGCTCATCGGCGACCCGGAGGTGCTGCTCGTCGACGAGCCCACCGGCAATCTCGACCTGACGGCCACCCAGGAGGTCCTCGAGATCCTCGACCGGCTCCACGCCGGGGGCCGCACCATCGTCATGATCACCCACGAAGAAGACGTCGCCGCGCACGCCGATCGCCGGCTGGTGCTCGGCGACGGCAGACTGCATGACCACGACTCTGCGGAGGCACACCTATGAAGTCATTCCACCGGCGGCTCGCGGGGCTTCGGGGGCCCGTGCGCCGACGCGGCATCCTCGTCATGCTGGCCGTGGCGGCCGCGGTGGCCGTCGCCGCGATAGTCGCCGGCTGCGGCAGCAGCTCGGCGGCGACGCCCGCCGCGGCGGGTCGTGCCACCTCCATCCAGGTGCTCACGCCGGTGCAGCGCGGCAACCTGGTGCAGTCGGCGGCGGGCAGCGCCAAGTTCGTGGTCTCGAGCGGTAAGCCCAGGGCCGTCGCCACGGTCGCCCAGCAGTTCGCTTCGTCGGTCGCGGTCGGGCAGACCGCGACCGTGACGTTCTTCCAGCCCCGCGCCGGCGGCGCCAGCGGCGCGCCCTTCCCCCGGAGCAGCGCCAGCGGCGCGCCCTTCGGCCAGGGCGCCGGCGGCGGCTTCGGCGGCGGCGGCGGCGGCTTCGGCGGCGGCGGGAGCGCTTTCGGCGGGCGCGGCACGCCCGGCACCGTGTCCTCCGTCCAGACCAACGCCGACGGTTCTGCGGCGGTAACGATCGCGCTCAGCAAGACGCCGGCCAACGCCACCGCCAAGTCCGTCGGCTTCGCGAGCATCCAGACGAAGGTGCTCGCCAGCAATGTCATCATCGTTCCCACCGCCGCCATCAAGGGCAGCGGCAGCTCGGCCACGGTCCAGGTGCTCTCGGCCGGCAAGACGAGCACGGTCTCCGTCCAGGTCGGCCAGCAATCGGGGGCCGAGTCGGAGATCGTCTCCGGACTCAGCGTCGGCGAGAACATCGTCTGGACGCGATCGTTCCAGGGCGGTGGCTTCTTCCGCCGCGGCGGCGGCTCCGGCTTCGGCGGCAGCGGCGGCTCCGGCTTCGGCGGCCCTCCGGCTTCGGCGGCTCCGGCGGCTCCGGCAGTACCCAGTCCGGCAGCGGAAGCATCCAGTGAGCGGCCGTTCCCGAGCCGGCGCCTGCGTGGCGCCGGCCGTCGCGGCGCCCAGTGAAGGAGAGCAAGCATGAAGAAGCGCAGGCGCTGGTGGCTGCTCGCCGTCATCGTGATCGTCATCGCCGCCGCGGCGGTGGGCGGGTTCCTCTGGTTCGGGCGCGGCAAGACCACGAGCGTGCACTATCTGACGGCCACCGCCGCCTCCGGAACCATCGCCAACACGGTCCAGGCTGATTTCTCGCTGGCCGACGCGAGCAGCGAGATGACGATCGCGCTGGGCGGCGACCGCTTGGTAGCCAGCAGCTCGACGACAGGCAGCAGCAACAGCACTTCGACTGCGAGCGACTCGTCCTCGACGAGCGCTCGACCACCTCGGGCAGCAGCTCGTCGACCACGTCCGGCGTAAGCGGCGTGGTGACCAACCTCGCGCTGGCGACCGGTGCCACCCCGCACACGCTGCAGCGCCTGCTCACCGTGTCGGGCACGCCCGTGTTCGCCTTCGTGAGTTCCACGCCCCTCTACGAGACGCTCTCCGTCAATCTCGCTGCGGGCACCCAGGTGGCCAACGTCAATAGCCCTGCAGCGCGCCCTCAAGGATGGTGGCTACTACACAGGCAGCATCGATGGCACCTTCGGCTCAGCGACGCAGACCGCCCTCGAGGCTTGGCAAGCGGCGAACGATCTGAGTCGAGAGCGGCGAGATCACGACCTCCCAGTTCGTCTGGGTGCCCCAAGGGTCGGTACTCGACGTCGTGGAACGTGAACCTCGGCAGCCAGGTGAGCTCCAGCACCGGCCTCGCCTCGGTCGTGAACCCGCGCGACCTGATCGCCCAGGCCCAGGTCACGCAGGCAGACATCGCCAGCCTCAAGGTCGGCCAGAAGGCCACCCTCACCATCGACGGCTTCACCAGCGACCCCTTCAGCGGCACCATCAGCTACATCGACAGCCAGCCTACATCGTCCTCGTCTGCCGGGTCGTCGAGCACCACGGAGTACGCCATCACGCTCACGCCTCACAAGATGCCCAAGCTCGCCAGGTCGGGGATGACGGGCACGCTCGAGGTCATCATCGCGCAGCGCACGAACGTGTTGCTCGTGCCCACCAGCGCCGTTTCCGGCACCTCCAGCGTCCCCTACGTCCAGGTGATGATCAACGGCGTGCCGGCCTATCGTCAGGTCACCACCGGCATGGCCACCTCCTCCTCCACGCAGATCACGAGTGGCCTGACGGCCGGTGAGGTCGTCGTCACCGGCCAGTACACGAACGCCGCGACGAGCAGCGCGAGCAGCACCGGCGGCTTCGGCGGGCTGGGGGGCTTCGGCGGCGGCGGCGGCGGCGGCTTCTTCCGCCGTTCCAGCGGCTCCGGCGGTGCCGGTAGCTTCGGCGGGACCGGCGGCGGCACCACGGGCGGCGCGAGCAGCGCGGGCGGCGGCCAGTGATCGTCTTCCTCGAGTCGCTGCGCCTGGCGTTCTCGAGCCTGCGCGCCAATCCGCTGCGCGCCATACTGACGATCCTAGGGATCGTGATCGGCGTCGGCGCGGTGGTGGCGCTCACCGCCATCGGCGGCGGCTCGACGCGCGCCGTGGAGAACCGCTTCAACTCCTTCGGGACCGACACGATCACGGTGCAGAGCAGCCCCTTCGTGTCGGGCGCGGTGCCGCTCAGCACCGCCGACGTGGCCGCGATCGACGCGACGCCGGGCGTCAAGCAGACCGTCACGTCGGTTAACACCAACGCTCTGGTGACGGCCGGCTCGAGCAGCGCCACGGAATCGATCAGCGGCACCTCGCCGCAGATCCAGAGCATCGACCACCTCACCGTCGCGGCCGGCACCTTCTTCAGCCAGTTCGATGTCGCCCGCAGTCTGCCGGTGGCGGTGCTCGGCGCCACCGTGGCGAGCGACCTCAACCTCACGCCGGTACGCGCCCTGGGCCAGACGGTCGACCTGGGCGGTGTCCAGTTCCAGGTCATCGGCGTGCTCGCCTCGCAAGGCGGCATCAGCTTCGGCTCGGTCGACTCGAGCGTGCTGGTGCCGCTGGGCGCCATCGAGGGCCAGCTGGTCGGCTTTCATCCCGACATCTCGGAGATCCGCGTGCAGGCGCTGCCCAGCGCCGTCAACACCTTTCAGGCGGCCGTCGAGAGCACCTTGCGCAGCCAGCACAACCTGACCTCGGGTGAGCAAGACGACTTCCAGATCATCAACGCCAGCTCGATCGCCACGGCCGTCTCCTCGAGCACCAAGACGCTCACCGAGCTGATGGCGGCGATCGCCGCCATCAGCCTCGTGGTCGGCGGCATCGGCGTCGCCAACGTCATGCTCGTCACCGTGCGTGAGCGCACCCGAGAGATCGGTGTACGGCGTGCAGTGGGGGCCACGCGCCGCGATGTCGTCGTCGAGTTCCTCGTCTACGCCGTGGTCACCGCCATCATCGGCGGCGTCCTCGGTCTGGGCGTCGGCATCGGCGCCGCCTTCCTCGGCGGCAAGGCCCTGAGCGTGACGCCGGTGTTCTCGCCGACTACCGTGAGTCTCGCCCTCGCCGTGGCCGCCGCCGTCGGCATACTGGCCGGCATCGGCCCGGCGCTGCAGGCGGCGTCGGTCGAGCCGACCATGGCGTTGCGTTACGAGTAGAACGGCGGGGCCGGTTTGGCCGTCTCGCCGCTGCCGTGGCGGCGCGCTCTCTCGGACACTCAGGCGTGCGGCACGGCAGCGGCGGGCAACACATTAGCCACGAGTCGCGCCAGCACTGGCTGCCACTTGAGGCGCCCGGATTGCAGCAGGTGGTAGAGATCGGCGAAGTCGGCGTTCGTCACGCCGCTCGCCGCCTGGGGCTGCAGGTAAGGGACGCCGTAGCGCCGGGCTAGCGCCTCAACGCGCGCCTGATAAGCCGGCCGGACTCCGCCCCAGCTGTCGCCGCCGATCGCGACGTTCAGCGGCTCCTCGTAGAACACCACCGTGAAGCCACGCTCCTGCCCGAGCAGCACGATCTGGCGCAGCAGGGTGAAGTTGTAGTTCCCGTTGGCGGCGTAGTCACGCTCGTCGGCGGCCAAGACTTGGGCGATGGTGCTGCGCTTGGTGGCCGTTGAGGCGGCGACGCTGCTGGTGGAATAGTAGTGGTTCGTGTAGGGGACACTGGCGCCCCAGAGCACTCCCGATGCCACGCGCTGGCTCAGGTAGCTGATCAGGTAGTCGAAGACCCCGGGCAGCACGCCATCCCACGGAGCACTCTTGGCGTAAAGCTGCGGGGCAAGCTGCGCCAGCCGTGGGCTCGGGGCGATGAACGGCTCGCCGGAGAGCAGACCGGTGTCGAGCGAGGGGCTTGTCGTGAAGCGCGAGGGCGTCAGCCCCACGAGCAGCACGCCATCGCCGCGTGGCAGATTGTCGACGAGCGCCAGCGTCTGGGCCATCGTCTGCTGGTGCCCGGCGAGGCTGATCACGGTTGCGTGGCCGCCGGCCCGCGCGATCGCCGCCGTGAGCGAGGCCTCGCTGACGATCGACTCCATGGCGGCGGACCCACCGAAGAGATAGACGGTCGGGCCCGTGGGCGGGTGCCGCTTGAGCAGGCCGAGCTCGAAGGTGATGTGCACGTAGTCGTCGTTGTGGATGCGGTCGTAGCGGCTCTGGGAGATCACCGTGAAGGCGCCGCTGGTCACGGCGACCTGGAGGAGGAACAGGACGAGCGCCGTGAGCCCCGCGGCAGCGACCAGGACCAGCGGGTTGCGCTGGCGGAAGCCGCGGAGGAACGCAGCGCGGCCGGCGTCGGCGTGCGGGGAGCTCATTACTGTCGCCGAGCTAGGCCGCTGGTCCGGCGGAGAGGATCACCGTAGCGGTGTGCTGCCTTTGTGAGGTATCGCGCCAGCTGAGCTGGACGCGGTCGCCGGGGTGGTACAGACTGAGCGCCGAGATGAGCGCCGACGGTGAGCTGATGCTCTTGCCCGCCAACCCCGTGATCAGGTCGCCCGCGGAAAGACCGGCACGAGACGCGGGAGAGCCCGAGAGGACCTTGACCACCGCCGCGCGCGAGCTCGCAGACGCAAGCTCCACCCCGAGGAGCGCAGTCTTCCCTACATGAACCGTAGCCGACGAATGCCCGGCCTCGATCTGCGCCGCGATCGCTTGGGCACGGTCGATGGGGATGGCGTACCCTTGGCCACCGCCGGAGCGCAGCGAGAATCCCCCGGAGGCGGCGGTATTGATGCCGACGACCCGTCCGGCCGCGCTGACCAGAGGACCGCCCGAATCGCCCGGCTGGACATTCGCGTCGACTTCGATCAGGCCTTCAAGCTTCTCTGCGGCGCCGGTGAGGTCGCCCGCGACGATCTGCCGGTTGAGCGCCACGATCGACCCTCCTGCCACGCTCGGCGTGCCGCCGACACCACCGGCGTTCCCGACGGCAACGATCAGGTCGCCGACCTTCAAGTTGGACGAGTCTCCCAAAGCGGCCGTTTTGAGCCCGGAGGCCCCGGCAAGCTGGACGACGGCAAGATCGTCGCCGCGGTCGTAGCCCACGACCGTTGCCGTATAGGTGTGCCCGTTGCCTACGTCGGTGGCCTTGATGGTTGTGGCTCCGGCGATGACGTGGTTGTTGGTGAGCACCGTACCGGAAGACGTAAGGACGATCCCCGTCGCGGAGGCCTGCCCGCCCTGGTTGGCGAGGGTGACGTTGATGTCCACCAAGCTCGGGTCGACGGCGGCGGCTAGCGACGAGAGGTTCGCAGGGCCAGCCGGCCCAGCTCCGGACCCTTGCGAAGACCCGCCGGACCCCTGGCCGTAGGGCAGACCGTAGCCGTAGGGCGAGCCGTAGCGATGAGGTTGACTGTAGCCGTAGGGCAAGGTGCCGGCGCCTCCGAAGCCGGAGCCGCCGTAGGGGCGCACCTGGGCAATCGGACGTGCCGCCGGCCGCCAGAGCTCATGTCCGATACCAATGCCGGCGAGCAGCGCCGCGGCGAGGAGGAGAAGGAGCAGCACGGATGCCTTCTTGCTCATCGTAATAGACCTTTCGTGATCGGCCCTGGGGCGCTGGCCAGTGAGTGGTGCACCTGCGGAGCCCCACTCGTTAGACCGCCTGCGGTGGCTAGTCGCGCCCGCCTACAGGGTTACGATACGCGTCTGGTCTGAGAATCGCCTGTGAATGGTGTAGGCGTGCGGCATTGCGTGTGTGGCCTCCAAGGCCGACGCAGTCGCCTAGAACCCTACGGACGCGCCGGCCACCGCCGAGGCGCCCCAGGGCGGCGCCCCGTAGATGACCACCTTGGTGCCGACGGGCACCAGCGGGTAGAGGGCGATGACGTCTGTCTCATGCATGCGGATGCAGCCGTGCGAGGCCCAGTGCCCGATCGAATAGTCCTCGGGAGTGCCGTGAATGAGGATGCCGGGAGCGTTCAGGGGCAGCGCCCTCAGGCCCAGGGGGTTGGCCGGCCCGGGTGGAATCATCTGTGGCATGCTGGCGGCCCAAGCCGTGCCCGGGTTGATCCATACAGGGTGTGGGTCTTTGCCGACGACGTGCCAGGTACCTATCGGCGTCGAGTAGGGCTCGATCGCGGTGGCCACCGGATACGTGCGCTCGACGTGCGCCCCGTCGAAGAGGCGTAGCGTGTTGGTCGTAAGGTCGACCGTGATCGTCTTGCCGAGCTGGGCGTTGCTCACCCTCGGCGGCGTGGTGGTCAGCGGCAGGCGTAGCGTCGTGGCCTGGTGTCTGAGCGCCTTGAGCACGAGCGCCAGCGCTCTCCTCTGGTCTAGGCTGTGGCCCGCGCGGGCCCTCACAAAGGAGATGCTCATGTCGTCGGCGCTGGCCTGCAGCGAGGCGTCGCGCGGCGCACGGTCGAGCCCGGCGGCGAGCCCTGTGAGCAGGTCCTTGATCTCAGTCACAGGGTAGGAGTAGCTCACCCGCACGGCGGTCTGCACCGGCCAGCCGAAAAGTCGATGGTAGGCGCGGGAGAGCCAAGTTGTGGCCTGGGAGGAAGCCAGTGCCTGCCGAACCGCGTCGGCTACGTCGGCTCGCACACCCAGCCTCGCCGGCACCACGCTCAGGGTCTGCCCTCCCGCCCGGAGGACGAGCGGTCGTGAGAGCTGGGCGGCGAGCTTCGCCCGCACGGCGGCAAGAGCCTGCGAAGGCCTCATGCCGCCCACGTCGACGCCGGCGACGGTGACTCCAGGGAGCACCTTGCCGGCATCGACATGGTCGACGGCGTAGGCCATCGCGGTAGTGCTCGCCACCGCGACCAGTGCTCCCGCGAGCAGGAATACGAGAAGGCGGCGAGCGAGGCCCTTGCGCCGGCGCGCGCGCAGCGCGGCGACACGCGTGACCCTGCGGCCTGAGTAACTTCTCATGTCGTCGCTCATGGCGCTCCTGATACCCAGGCGTGATCCTATCGATGCACGAGGGTACTCGTGCCGGTCGGGCAGCGCCGGGACCCGTGGCTGTCGATATCAGCTTCGCGATTGGCACCACGGCTTCCTGCCGCGCCGCCCGGACAAATGCCACATCGGCCGCTCGGCGTCGCGCTACGTCGGCCGCTCGGCGTCGCGCACCACAGGTGCCGCTTCCTGCGTAATCTCGGTCAGCGGGCGTCTGGTGGAGAGCATCAGGAACAGCGCGGCGCCGATGACCCCGAGGACCAGTACCGTGCCGAACGCCTGGCGGCCGCCGGCGGCGCCGATGAGGACGCCGCCGAGCAGGGGGCCCACGGAGATGCCGCCGTTCCACATCACCGTCCAGGCTCCCATGTAGCGCCCGCGGATCGCCTCCGGCGCCATGTCGGAGACGATCGAGGAGGCGATCGGCGAGAAGAAGATCTCGCCCAGGCTGAGCACAACCACCAGCACGATCAAAGTGGTCAGCGAGTGCGCGAAGGCGACCCCGCCTACGCCGACGGCAATGAGCAGGCTGGCGAGCGCCATCAGGCGCATCGGGTCGCGGCCGCGCGAGAGGGCGATGGCGACGAACTGCAGGGCGGCCACGATGCCGGCGTTGAGCGCCAGTAGTAGCGGCCAGGTGCTGTAGCTCACGCCCATGACGGTGGTGATGTACGTCGAGTAGATAGCGCCGAACTGGCCGAAGGGGATCATGGCCAGCAAGGCGACGGCGCAGAAGGCCAGGAAGCGTCGGTCGTGCAGCACGACGGCGTAGCCCAGGGGCGTGGCAGCGCCGGCCTGACGCGCCGCCGCGGGACGCGTCTCCTGCACCCAGATCACGATCAGGATGAGGAAGGCCCCGCAGCCCACGGCGGCGCTGAGGAAGATTTCGCGGAAGCTCACGCCGGCTCCCAGGGCGAGGCCGCCGGCCGCGGGCCCAATGACGACGCCCACGTTCATCGCCGTGCGGATCAGGCTGTAGGCGCTGGCGCGTTGCTCCTGCGGCAGCACGTCGGCGATCATCGCGTTGCTGGCGGTGAGGAAGAGGGGCCAGCCGAGGGCGCTCTCAAGGACCACGAGCACGCCGACCTGCCAGCTCTGCGTGGCGAAGGCGAAGCCCACGAACCAGACGATGTCGCTGATCGCCGCGATGATGATAGGTGCGCGCCGGCCGACACGGTCGGTGAAGGCGCCGCCGGCTATCTGAAACGGCGAGGCCAGAATGGCGAGCAGCCCGAACAGCACGCCGATCATGAACCACGAAGCGTGCAAATGCGTGCGCAGGTAGATGCCCTCCAGGGGAAAGGCGAGGCCGGCGCCGGCGCAGTAGATGAAGGTGCCGATGAAGAGCACCCAGAGGGAGCGCGGGTAGGCGCGCAGATCGCGCAACGATCTGCCGAGGCCACCCATCATGGCACGGCGAGCGCGGTGGTAAGACGCTTCTGTGCCTGGCCTGCCCAAGTCTCGAGGCTGCCAAGAGCCCTCCCTCCCGGCCAATAGCCTACTCCTCAGCGTGGCCTCGTCGCTCGCTTGCTCCTGAGCGGGGTCTTGCCGTGCCTGGGGGAGGTGTGCCCGGCCTACCCCCAGGCGGCCCGGTAGCGCCCGCCTTTGGCTCTCCTGTACAGTTGCCCATGGGGGTGGAACGAAAGCGATCGACCTGTCGCCACGCAGGCGATGTCCCCGTGCCCTGGGACGTCCTCGCGACGGCTGGGCGACCCACATGAGGTGCGGAGGTGCCGCCTTTGGAACCCAAGATCCCAACGCGCATGGGCGATGGCGCGCTCGTCGAGATGACGCGCTCGCAGATCAAGTCCGATCTCGAGGCCGGTACTCAGATCGCGGCCCAGAAGGCCCGAGTGCCCGAACTCAGCCAGGACGAGCTCGACCACCTGCTCGACATCTACGCCTCGCCGGCGCGCTTCACGGCGGTCGACATCGGCGACGAGGTGGTGCTGAGCAACGATGGCACCGGCACCAAGCACATCGGAAACCGCGTGCAAGACCTGCAGAGCTACGAAGCCCTGCTTGGCGTCGACATGGTCGAGCTCTGGCAGATCGACTACTCGTACAAGGCGATCAAGACCAACGTGGCGCATGAGGGCCAATCCATGAAGATCGCCCAGGCATTGCTCACCAACCCCGTGCAGTACGGCGCCATGCCAGACCTGGGACGGTACTCGAAGCCCGATGGTCCCATTCCCAATTGGTCGGAGCTCCTGCCGCTGGGAGAGATCGACGAGGCGCGGCAGGCCCAGGAAGAGGCCGCCGAGATGCTCGTCGAAGACATCAACTTCGTGGCCGACGCGCTGGTCGCCGCCGGCGCCGACGGCATCGACATGGACACGACCGGCGCGGCCGGCGACGCCGACTTCCTGGCCGCCCTGCGCGCTTGCCGCAGGCTGCGCGAGAAGTACCCCTGGCTGGGTATCGAGATCGGCATGGCGGCCGAGTTCGTGCTCGGCATGCACGGGCAGCTCACGTTCGGCGGCGAGCGTCTCGCCGGCATGTGGCCCAAAGACCAGCTGCGCATGGTGCAGGCCGCCGGTGCCAGCGTGTACGGGCCGGCTGTGAACATCAACACCGGCAAGTCGACGGCCTGGAACATCGCGCGGGCGATCACCTTCATCAAGCCGGCGGCGGAGATCGCCGAGATCCCCGTGCACGTGAACGTAGGCATGGGCGTCGGCGCGGTGCCCACCTGCGTCTATCCGCCGGCCGATGCCACCTCACGGGCCAGCAAGGCCTTCGTCGAGATCCTCAAGATCGACGGGTACTAGGTTGGCACCGGTGATCCCCTCGGTATGGAGGGGGCCCACACGCAAGCCGCGGGCATGGGCGGAATGCGAACGGCCGGAGATCTGGTCGCCCGCATGCAGATGACTCGCAGAATGCGTCTCAAAGAGGCCAAGCAGTACGTGGCCGACAAGCTCGGCTGCACCCCGCGCGATCTCAGCGACCCTGTCGCCATGGAGCAGATCCGTCTGGAGAAGGGCTTGGGCACGCTGGCGGCGACCTCGTCCACGCATCCGGACGAGCCCGGCATGATCGAGGCCAAGTTCGACATCAGCCGCGTGCTCGACATCCCCATCAACTGCGTGGAACGGTTCAAGAAGCGGGCGCGGCTGTAGGGGGAGGCCACGCGTTAGAGCGAGGCGGCGCGAGCGCCACACGAGCCGCGCGCCCAGGCGCGGATTCCAAGGCGCGCGAAGTTCGCCGAAGTATTCGGCGTTGCTCGGGTACCAACGCCGCCCTAGCATCGTCGTCATGGAACCGCGCATTGTGACACGCATGGGCGACGGGACGGCGGTGGAGCTCACCGCGAGCGAGATTCGCGGCGAGCTGGAGGAAGGCACGCGCGCCGCCGCCGACAAGGCCAAGCTGACACCGCTCGAACCGGCGGAGCTCGAGCATCTCGGCGACGTGTTCACGTCGCCTGCGCGCTTCAGCGCCGTCGACATCGGCGACGAGGTGGTGCTGAGCTTCGACGGCAGCGGCACACCACAGCAGGGCAGCCGCGTCGCCGCTCTGCTCCAGTACGAGCAATGCCTGGGTGCCGACACGTGCGAGCTCTTTCACATCGACTACTCCTACAAGGCCGTGAAGCCCGTGGTGGGCGCCGAGAGGCAGGCCATGAAGGAGGCGCAGGAACGCGTTACGATCCCCGTGCACTACGGCGCTCAACCTGATCTGGGTCGGTATTCGGCTCCAGACGGGCCGTGCGGCAACTGGGCCGAGCTGCTGCCGCAGCTGCGTATCGACGAGGCGCGCGCCGCTCAGGAAGAAGCGTTGGAGCTGGCCGTGGCGGACATGGTATACGTCGCCGAGGAGATGTGGGAGGCCGGCGCCGACGGCCTCGACTTCGACACCGCGGGCGCCGGGGGCGACGCGGATCTATTGGCCACGCTGCTGGCCGTGGAGCGCCTGCGCCGCGCCCACCCCGACATGGGGATCATGGTCGGCATGGCCGGGGAGAGTGTGCTGGGCATGCACGGGCAGCTCGAGTTTCACGGCGTGCGGCTGGCAGGGCTGCGGCCGGCCGGGCAGCTCGAGGTGGTGCAGCGCGCCGGCGCCACCGTCTTCGGCCCGGCGGTGAGCGTGAATACCGGCCGCACGGTGGCCTGGAACGTCGCCCGCGCCTTGACCTTCGTAAAGCCCTGCATGGCCGTGGCCCAGATTCCCGTGCACGCCAACGTGGGCATGGGGGTCGGTGGCGTGCCTATGAACGCCTTTGCGCCCGTAGATGGCGTGTCGCGCTGCTCGCGCGCCTTCGTCGATATCCTGCGCCTCGACGGTTTGTAGGTAGGCTCGGGCGACACGTTCGGCATGCCGATCGCCCATGCCGTGGCCGCGGGAATGAACGGCTTGCGCGCTGCCGGAGACCTGGTGGCGCGCCTCGAAGATGGCCCGCGGCATGCGGCTGACCGCAGCCAAGGAACACGTGGCCCGCTGCCTCGGCGTCGCGGTCACCGATCTGGCCGATCCTACGACGATGCACGAGCGGCGTGGAGAGCTGCGGCTGGGCCGGCTCTTCGAGACCGAGACCACCTACCCCCTCGACCCCAGCCCTCTGGAGGCCAAGGCCAGCATCGCCGCCTGCCTCGGCTTGCCCATCAACAGCGTCGCGCAGCGCGGTTTGACGTCTCGTGCATAGAGAGCGGTACCGGCTCAATACCACTACGCCGCCTACGGCGCCATATCAGTCCTCGAAACTGCCCTTGGCGCCTTTGTCGCTGTTCAGCGTCTTCGACCGCTCGACAAGCTTCGCATCGGTCCACTCCCCGGGATCCTCGATCCGTGCCACCTTGGCCTTGAGGTCATAAGACTCCGCGGCGAGGATCGCGTCGAGGACAAGGGGTGCTGTGTCTTGCGCGTTCAAGACCTCGGTCATCATCTTGTAGGCGAAGTCCTCGACCCTCCGGCTCATCCGCTCCCGGATCTCCGCGGGCTGGGCGAGAAACCTGCTCTCAAACGGCAGGTTCAGGTTCTTGTAGTCGCCTTTCTTCCAGCCCCTCTCGTCGGCATAGGCGACCATCTCGGCCCACATTTCCTCCGTGACCCCTTCGCCCTCGACCTTGATGAAGTTCCCGTCGGGGTCGAGCTGTGCATTGCCGTAGTCGTTCACCTCGAGCCCCCAGGAGATCATCTGGAGGGCTGTGGCCACATTCGCCTTGGTGGTGTGGGTGCGGGTCGCGATCTGCGCAGCCGCTCGGAGCTGTTGCCCGACGTGCCGTGCTGGGCACCGCTGACCTCGTAGCGCGTGAGGGCGTGATGGATCGCGGCGGTCAGCTCGACCTGGATGCCGGCGTCGGACGCCTCGATCCCGTGGGTGGTACCGTTGTTCAGCGCGATCCAGTCGGCGAAGATGCCGCGCGCGTTGAGCCCGCCGATGAGGAACAGCGCCTCGTCCACCGTGGACAGCCCCGTGGCGCCCTTGATCTCGCCCACCTCGGTCTCGAGCCCGGCCCAATCCGGGATAAAGGGGTTGACGGCGATGTTGGCGAGGAGGTTCTGGTCGTCGGGCTGGTGGGACGCGTCGATGGCGATCGACGTCAGGCCGGCCTCGAACATCGTGGGTATCTCGACCTTCGCCTGCGCGAGGTCCTTGTCGTTCTTGATGCCGTAGTGGTCGGCATGGATGGCGACGGGGATGGTGATTCCCATCTCGTTGCACAGCGCGTCAACGATGCGCGCCAGGTTCCAGTAGTTCACGGCGCAGTACGCCTTCTGTCCGCCTTCGGACTTGGCGATCTCCACGATGAGGACAGCGTCGGCCCTCTGCGCCGCCTGCAGCGCCCCCCGGACGACAAAGGAGTTGCGCCCCGTTCGCCGCCATGGCGATGGCCTTGCCCTTGGCGCGCATCGCCCGATCGACGACCTTACCGCTGACGATCAGCGCTTTGGAGTTCGGGAACAGGCGCGCGGATCTCGGGGGACGCCCCACCGTGAGAGCTCTCTCGAAATCCTCTGCATACGCCATGGAAGATCTCCTTCCGGTCAAGCGACAATAGGTTGCCCCGCGTGGCGCCGGGTGTGCCACACGCGGGCGTGATTGCGGTCCTCAGGAGTACATCGTGCGGCTGGTGGCAAGTCAAGGCGGCGAACATCGCCTAGCGGCTCGTCGGACCTCGGATTGGGGGCGACAGCCTGGTCGACCGGCGGCGGTGCGCGGTGGTTGCGAGCGGAAGGTTGGTTGCCCGCCGGCGAGGGGACATTGGTCGTGAAAGCAGCCACGCGTTTGAGTGGAGGAACTCATGAACGTCAGTGGCATGGAGCCGGGCGGGCGGGCGGCGCTGTCTCGCGAGGTGATCAGGAGATTCGGGCGGCCCGCGTGGGCGAGCGCTCACGGGCAGCGCGGCCAGAGTTCTACTTCGACGGCAGGTACTTCTGGTACCTGACCGTTGACGGAACGTCGCGGTTCCTCAGCGACGACGAGGCTCCGGTAACGGGCTGGAAGCACAGGCCGGACTGCGTGTGCCCGCTCTGCCGGGGCGCAGCCTAGCCAGGCTGCCGGCCTCGCCCCCCCAGGGGGCGCTCGCTGCGCTCGCTCGACTCCGCACTCGGACCGCCACTCAGGACGGGTCGCGGGGGCCGCCGCACCGCAGGGCCAGCGCGCCCCCAGGGGGCGCTCACTACGTTCGCTCGCGCTGGGCGGACAGGCCACTACTCAGACGGGTTCTTGACGAATGCGGCTACGTCCGCAATCGTCAATCCCGGTCGTGAGCAGCGGCCGTCTCGCAAAGCCCCCTGGGGGCGCGCTGGCCCTGCGCCGCGCCGACCGCGGTCGCCTGGCAGCAGGCGCTGCGCTGCCCGTGCGGCGCGCGCCCAGCGCGCGCCGGTGCCTCTGCTCTCAGGGGCGGCGCAGGTGCGAGCCGTGGCCGAGGCGCGCGAGCGCGCTGGCGCCTCGCGGGAAGCTTGTGACGCGGTCTCTGCCGAGGTCGGGGTTGACGATGGCGGGGAGGCCACCGGAGGCGGCCAGACCCGCCTTCGTCAAGAACCTGCCGAACAGCGGCCAAGCATCAGCCCAGCGAACGATAGTGAGCGCCTTCCCCGAGGCGCCAGCGCGCTTGCGCGCCGTGGAAGGGGCGGCTCGGCGTCAGGCTCGCCCGGGCTGGTGTGCACCTCGGCGAAATGGGACAGCACCGCGGGGCTGATGAAGCGGGTGCGCTGCGCGTAGCCGTGGGTGTCTGACTTGGCCCAGGGCTGTGTGTAGTAGCGCAGCGGATGCGACACGTAGAGATGATCTTTCGCTCGCGTGCAGGCGACGTAGAAGAGCCTGCGCTCCTCCTCGATCTCGGCAGTGCTCCCTGTGGCCATGTCTGACGGGATGTTGCCGTCGGCGGCGTGGATGACGTAGACGACGTCGAACTCGAGCCCCTTGGCGGAGTGGATGGTGGAGAGCACGAGGTAGTCTTCGTCGAGGACGGGCGGGCCGGCGAGGTCTTGCGCGTAAGCTGGGGGGTCGAGCACCAGCTCGGTGAGGAACTGAGCCCGGTCTGAGGCTCGCGCGGCGAGCGCCTCGAGTTGTTCGAGGTCGCGCAGGCGGGCCTGTACGTTGTCGTAGCGACGCTCCAGCAGCGGGCCGTAGACGCTACGCACCGCGTTGACCTGCGCCGGCACGTCGCCGGCGCCGGCGGCGGCCAGCGCGCCCAGCAGCTCCACCAGGTGCGGCCAGACGACGAGGGCGGGCTCGGGAACCTTGGCCCCGCTCCAGATCGCGAAGTCGCCGCCGGCGGCGGCCAGGGCTTCGCCCAGGCTCGCCGCGGTGCGTGGGCCGACGCCTGGCACAAGGCCGAGCACGCGCAAGCAGGCCATGGCGTCTCGCGGGTTCTCGGCGAGACGCAGGACGGAGACCAGGTCTTTGACGTGCGCCATCTCGACGAAGCGCAGCCCGCCGTACTTGCGAAACGGGATGTTGCGCCGCGAGAGCTCCATCTCGAGGGCCATGGAATGGTGTTGCGCGCGAAACAGGACGCACTGCTGCTTGAGTGACGTGCCTTGCTCGCGGTGGTCGAGGATGCGCTCGCAGAGCCAGGCGGTTTGCTCGACCTCGTCGCGACACGTGGCCAGCGTGGGTCGGCCGCCACCCTCACGCTCTGTCCAGAGGTTCTTCTCGCGTCGCTCGGTGGCCTCGGCGATGATGGCGTTGGCGGCGGCCAGGATGGGGGCCGTGGAGCGGTAGTTGCGCGTGAGGGTGAGCACGTCGGCCGTGGGGAAGCGCTGCTCGAAGTCGAGGATGTTGCGTACCGTGGCAGCCCGGAAGCTGTAGATGGCCTGGGCATCGTCGCCCACGCAGGTGACGCCGCTGCCGTCTGGGCGCAGCAGCGAGACGATGTCGGCCTGCAGGGTATTCGTGTCTTGGAACTCGTCGACCAGCACGTGGTCGAAGCGTTCGCGCACCCTTTGGCCCGCGACGGGATCGGCCAGCAGCCCGTGCCAGAACAGCAGGAGGTCGTCGTAGTCGAGCACTTGCTGCTCTTCTTTGGCGTCGGTGTAGCCGGCGAAGAGACGCGCGAGATCGGCTTCT
Organism: uncultured Thermoleophilia bacterium; assembly: GCA_963848545.1. Classification (GTDB taxonomy): domain Bacteria; phylum Actinomycetota; class Thermoleophilia; order UBA2241; family UBA2241; genus CAIXSE01. The sequence goes on along the minus strand of CAWKEZ010000022.1, from coordinate 9,684 downwards.
GCCTGCTGGCACCAGGGAAAGGCGACGGGCAAGACCTCGGAGAGCGGTAGCTGGGCGTTGACACAGCGCGAGTACACGTCGAGGCAGGTGGATTTCTGGGGGAAGCGGGTGCCGCCACCACCGAGGCCGAGGCGGGTGCGCACCACATGCAGGAGGTCTTCCGCGTCGCCACGATCGAGGATGGTGAAATCGGGCTCCAGGCCCAGGTCGCGGGCGTGGCTGCGCAGCAGGCGTGCGGCCACAGCGTGGAACGTGCCGCCCCAGACCCTCGGCCGCGATGGGCCGGCGGGCTCTTCGCGGCCGAGCAGGGCGTTGACGCGGCGCAGCATCTCGGCGGCGGCACGACGCGTGAACGTGAGCAGCAAAATGCGCCGCGGATCGGCGCCGCCGGCGATGAGATACGCGACGCGGTGCACGAGCGTCGCGGTCTTGCCGGTGCCGGCCCCGGCCACGACCAGCAGTGGCGCCTTGCCGTGGGAGACGGCGGCGCGCTGCTCGGCGTTGAGGCCGTCGAGCAGGCTGGTCGCGGAGGCGGCCGCGGGAGTAGTTACCGAATCCATGGGCGAGCTCCTGATTCGCGAGGTACGCGAGGAGGGTAGCACGCCGCGCGGACGGATGCGAACACCTGTTCGTAACCAAGGAGCGTGACGTCTTGCGTGTGAGTCGCGCGCCGTTCGGGTGTAAACTCAACTGCTTGCGAAGCGGGCCGCCAGCGGGCATGCTTCGCACTCCACGCGAAACGACGCGCGGCCGCCGCCCGCGCAGCAGAAAGGAAGCGCGATGCCGAGTCCCAAGAGCAAGCCCCGCACCACCAGCAAGAAGAGGGGCAGGCCCCTCGATCCTTCTCGTCGCCGGTTCTGCCACTTCTGCAAAGAGAAGATCGACGAGGTCGACTACAAGGACTCTTCGGCTCTGCGCCGCTTCATAAGCGACAGAGGCAAGATCAAGTCACCGCGCGTGACCGGCACCTGCCGGCGCCATCAGCGCCAGGTTGCGACGGCCATTAAGCGCGCCCGTGAGATGGCGTTGCTGCCGTACGTCGCCGAGTCCAAGGGGCTGGGCGAGCGCGGCGGCCGGCGTCCGCGCTAACGGACCCGGCTCAGCCGCCACTTCCCGGCCTCCTGCGGGTTCGGCGACTCTCCGGACTCGCGGCCTAGAACGCTCTCGGGAAGGCCGAGAGGACGGTGCGGAACACGCGCCGACTCATGGACGGGCGGAGGTGGACGCCGTCGTAGAAGCCGTCAGCCGGGGCGCCGATCCGCGCCGCGCGACTGAGGTCGAGGAAGCCGAAGCGGTAGCGGCGCCGCAGCCATCGCATATAGGCAGTGACCAGGCGATGGCGGAGCTCCCATCCCCGACCGTACATCGCGGCGTAGAAGCGGGGTTGCAGCGGTGCCAGCACGAGGACGACCCGGTCGCCTCTGCGGTTCATGAGGGCCAGCGTCTTCTGGAAGTAGTGGCGTGCCTGCGGCTGCAGTCGCGGGGGCTCCCAGGAGTATTCGTTCAATGTGCTATGGATCGTCGCGTCGATGCGGGCGATCAGTGGCTTCTTGCTGGCGTTGGCGTCGATCGAGTCCTGCACTGTGTACCCGCTGGCGGTGATCACCATATTGCGGGGCCGCGCCAACGGGGGCGTCCGGCGGGTCGTCACGTGGAGACGGGCACGCCACGCCGCCGCCCAGGCGCGCGGGAAGGTAGCGGCGAGCCGTGGATCGGAGAGCAGGTCACGCGAGAGCGCGCCAGCGAACTCGTCGACGTGCATGATCCAGAGAAAGCGGAAATGGGCTCTCGGGAAGCGCCGATGTAGGAGGGTAACCATGGCCCACTCGTCTTCCGGGCTGGCGTGTGTGACGGCCGCGTTGAAGGCGGGCTTGCCGGTGACCGCGCGGATGAAGGCCGGGTTAAAGCGTGTAGCGCGCGAACCGCCGAGGACGACGATGGAGGGCGCTTTGCCGAGCCGCTCGATGAGGTCGGCTTTGTACACGCGGATGGAGACCGCCGGCAGGGAGGCCCTGGCCGTGGCGGAGGCGGGCGGGGGGCTGTGCGGCATAGCCATCGGCGTGGCCCCTGGCGGGGTTCGGCCGATCGTAACCGCGGCGGCGCAGACAACAACGACGGCCAGCAGGGTCACCCACACCGTCGGCCGGCGGAGGAGGCGCTTGCTCACCCTAGGGAGTGGCCGCTCCTCGCGACCGTCAGGCGAACGGCAGTGATCACGGCGCTGAAGTGTATCAGGCTCGTGGTCGCGACCGCGCGTTGACTACGCGAGGACGAGCGCGACGGCGACCACCACGATGACAACCATGCCGAGGATGGGAAGTCCAAACGGAACGCGCAGACGCAGTGGCTCCGACTGCTCGTCGTCCTCCAGCTCTTCGAAGGCGTCGGCCTCCAGCTCGCGGGGGAGTGAAGTGCGTGCCTTGCGCGAACTTTAGTTCAGCGGCAGCATCGCGACGCAACGCGGCATAATAGGCGCGTCTGTCAAAGCGGGGCAAGCCCACCCCGCGACGCGAACTGAGAGGTACGCCCATGCTCATCGACCTCCTGCGCTCCAGAAGAAGCATCCGCGCCTTTACGGACCGGCCCGTCGAGCAAGAGAAGCTCGATCTCCTGATCGAAGCCATGCTGCGCGCGCCCGCCTCGGCGGGCAAGGCTCCTTGGGAGTTCGTCGTGGTCAGCGACAGAGAGACGATCGCACGGCTCTCGCTGGCAAAGCCACAGAGCTGCGCCTTCCTCAAGGACGCGGCGCTTGTAATCGTGGTCTGCGCGCACCCGCAGATCACGGACGTGTGGGTCGAGTATGCGGCGATCGCGACGCTCCTTCTGCACCTCGAGGCACACGACCTCGGCCTTGGCAGCTGCTGGGTGCAGATGCGTCTTCGCGAGCACGACGGGCAGCGCAGCGCCGGACAGTACATCGCCGAGGTCCTGGGGCTGGACCCCGCCATGGCGGTTGAGGCGATGGTCGCGATCGGCTACCCAGCCGAGGAGAAAGCCGGTCACCCGGCGTCGTCTCTGCTCTACGACAAGGTCAGCTTCGAGAAGCACGATCGCAGCTGAGAAGTTTGGTACGCGGCCACGCCGCCGCGCCCGCCCAGCGCAGAAACCATCGTTTGCTTAGCTCCTTTCAGGGGCCATACCGTGAATGACCCCAAAGGACTAGCAGTCGCACGTTGGGAGTGCCAGATTCAGGACGGAAAGGGAGGGCTTTATGAAGCTCAAGCCGCTCGAAGACCGCGTCATCATCAAGGCCGTCAAGGAAGAGGAGAAGACGGCCAGCGGTATCGTGCTGCCCGACACGGCGAAGGAGAAGCCGATGATGGGCGAGGTCGTGGCCGTCGGCGACGGCAAGTGGGACGAGGCGGGCACCAAGCGTGTCCCAGTCGATGTCAAGAAGGGCGACAAGGTCATCTACGGCAAGTACTCGGGCACCGAGTACAAGACCAAGGATGGCGACGAGCTCCTGATTCTGCGCGCCAGCGAGATCCTGGCCGTAATGACGAAGTAGGAAGGCTGGCTGACCGTGGCTAAGGAACTGAAGTACGACGAGAATGCCCGGCGCGCTCTCGAGCGTGGCGTGAACGCGCTCGCCGACGCCGTGAAGATCACCCTGGGCCCCAAGGGCCGCTATGTGGTGCTCGACAAGAAGTTCGGTGCCCCCACCATCACCAACGACGGTGTGACCATCGCCCGTGAGATCGAGCTCGAGGACGCCTTCGAAAACCAGGGCGCCCAGCTCGTCAAAGAGGTCGCCACCAAGACCAACGACGTCGCCGGCGACGGCACCACCACCGCCACTCTGCTGGCCCAGGCGATCGTGCGCGAGGGCCTGCACAACGTAGCCGCGGGCGCCAACCCGATGGCCATCAAGCGCGGCATCGAGGCCGCGGTCGACGAGGTCGTCGCGGCCATCAAGAAGGAGTCCAAGGAGATCTCCGGCAAGGAAGAGATCGCCCGCGTGGCCACCATCTCCGCTCGCGACCGGGCGGTGGGCGACGTCATCGCCGATGCCATCGAGAAGGTCGGCAAAGACGGCGTCGTGAACGTCGAGGAGTCGCAGACCTTCGGTCTCGACCTCGAGTTCACCGAGGGCATGCAGTTCGACAAGGGCTACCTGAGCCCCTACATGATCACCGATCCCGAGCGCATGGAAGCCGTGCTCGAGAACCCCTACATCCTGATCGCCAACCAGAAGATCGGCGCCATCCAGGATCTGCTGCCGGTGATCGAGAAGATCGCCCAGTCGGGCAAGCAGCTGCTGATCGTCGCCGAGGACGTCGAGGGCGAGGCGCTCGCCACCCTCATCGTCAACAAGCTGCGCGGCACGTTCACGGGCATCGCCGTGAAGGCCCCGGGCTTCGGCGACCGCCGCAAGCGCATGCTCGAAGACATCGCCATCCTCAGTGGCGGCGAGGTCATCACCGAGGAGCTGGGTCTCAAGCTCGAGAACACGCAGCTCGGGCAGCTCGGTAGCGCCCGCAAGGTCGTGGTGACCAAGGATGACACCACACTGATCGACGGCGCCGGCGACAGCGAGGCCATCAAGGGCCGCATCAAGCAGATCAAGAGCGAGATCGAGAACACCGACTCCGATTTCGACCGCGAGAAGCTCCAGGAGCGTCTCGCCAAGCTGGCCGGCGGCGTGGCCGTCGTCAAGGTCGGCGCGGCCACCGAGGTCGAGATGAAAGAGACCAAGCATCGCGTCGAAGACGCCCTCAGCGCCACCCGCGCGGCCCTCGAAGAGGGCATCGTACCGGGCGGCGGTGTGGTGCTCGTCAATGCCATGTCGTCGGTCAAGGTCGACAAGAAGAGCGACGACGTCGACTTCCAGACCGGCAAGCAGATCATCCGCCGCGCCCTCGAGGAGCCGCTGCGTCAGATCGCCGAGAACGCCGGCATGGAGGGCTCCGTCGTGGTGAACCACGTCAAGGGCCTCAAGAAGGGCGAGGGCCTCAACGCCGAGACCGGCGAGTACGAGGACATGGTCAAGGCCGGCATCATCGACCCCGCCATGGTTACCCGCTCGGCGCTGCAGAACGCTGCCTCGATCGCCAAGAACATCCTCACCACCGAGTGCGTCGTCAGCGACCTGCCCGAGAAGAAGGGCGCTGGCGGCATGGGCGGCGGCATGGGCGGCATGTCTCCGGACATGATGTGAGGCAGGTCTGAGCCAGACCTTCGAAAGAGCGCGCCTCTTGCGCGTCGGCGGCGGGCGGGCTTCAGGGCCCGCCGCCGCCGCGCGAGGCTCTGGCCAGTCCCACCGCCCACAATGAACGCGAACGTGGATCGTTCCGCGCGCCCCGCCTTGCGCCACGTCATGGTGCCGGCGGTTCCGCCCCTGCGGCCGCGGGCATGCCCTCGTAGGTCACGACCCGCTCCGGCTTACCGCCGAAGATGAGGCTGTTGTTCATGTGGTCGCGCTCGTCGAGCCCCACGCGCCGGAAGACGTCCGCCCACGAACGGAACGAGCCATAGCCCTCCACCACGGCGCTCGTGACCGGCTGGTCCTCCCATTCCGGGTGGTCCTCGACGAGCTCTGCGTAGGTGTGCTCGGCGTGATCCTCGAACTCGCCGTTCAGCACGAACGCCCGACGGATGGCTGACCGTGCCATCGCCCAGCTGAGCACCACGTAGGGGGCGATTATCAGGGCGGGGAACGGCGGGGCCAGATACCACGGCTCCTTCAAGCCCTCCGCGTGCATCTTCTCCTCGATCGCAAGTAGGTGCCAGTGCTCGTTGTCCTGTGCTTCCTTTCCCCAGCGCATGATGGCGCCGGCCTCTCGCCCGAGCCCATCGTCTCCCTGATGTCGCGTGAGGCGCCCGCGCTCGCGCCGCTCCCAGGCCCGATAGGGGACCGGGGCGAGGGCCTCGACGAGCTTCGCCTTGGCGAGGGTCGTCTTCCTGCCCGTGAGCAGGTCCATGCTGACGAAGAAGACACGCGCCGCCGCCGAGTAGGGGTAACGTGGCCGTGCCCGCGACGCCTGCTGCTCCCTCTTGAGATCGACCCTCGATTCGTCCACCGCTTACCCCCTCGCCAACCACAGATGGCGCCCCCGCGCGAGTCGCGCGTCGCCCGAGGGCCGACGACCTGACGTTGCCCGAGTGCCCACGCGGAGTAACCGTTGTTTCCCGTCGCCAGGGCGACGACGCTACCGCTCCAAGGCCGCTGTGCCACCGAGCTCATCGCCGTCGTCGCAATGGAGCGCCAGCACCTCCGAAGACCCTGCCCTCACGGTAGCTCGGTCGCGGGGCATTACGGTCGGCGATGAATCCAGATTGATTCAGTTGGGTATGGTAGCTGCGGGGATACCGGAGAGCGCCTCCACCCAGGAAAGGAACAGATGGCCGAAGAACCCGCTGTGACCAGGACCTTGGACTGCCTCGGTCTGTACTGCCCCGAGCCACTCTTCCAGACGCGAGAGGCGATCGACGCCATCGAGGTCGGCGAGATCCTCGAGGTGTTCAGCGACGATCCCGCCGCCGAGGAGGACCTCACGCGTTTCGCCAAGCGCGCCGGCCACGAAGTGGTCTCGGTGGAGAACGGCGGCGGGCAGCTTCGCATACTGCTGCGCCGCCTCACGTAAGCGAAAGGATGACCATGGCAGACAGCAAGAACATCCTCTACGTGCAGACCAGCAACCTGCCCGAGCGCCAGTACTCTCCCCTCGTGCTCGCGCAGAGCGCCAAGGCCATGGGCCTCGACGCGGCCGTGTACTATCTGGGCATGGGGCTCACGGTGCTCAAGCCGGGCGCCGCCGAGGCGATGCAGCTCGGCAGCTTCCCCAGCGTCGCCGAGATGCTCAAGAAGACGATGGACATGGGCATCACGGTGTACGTGTGCGAGGCCTCCAAACAGATGCTTGGCTGGGAGACGGTCGAGCTCATCGAGGGCGTCAAGATCGTCGGCGCAGCCACGCTGAACGACCTGGCCCTCGACGCCGACACCACGATGTGGTTCTGAGGCCGCGGCGATGAGCCTTACCGACTCGGGCGAAGCGCTTGCCGGCGAGGGCGTCGTGTACGCGGACTACCAATCGGCCAAGCCGGTCGACCCGCGTGTGGTCGCGGCGATGCTGCCGTACTTCACGGAGAAGTTCGGCAACGCCGCCTCGCTGCACGGCGTGGGTGACGTAGCGACCGTGGCCCTCGAGGAGGCACGCGCCCGCGTCGCCGCCTTCTTCGGCGCCGAACCGCGCGAGATCGTGTTCACCGGCGGCGCTACGGAGGCCAGCAACCTCGGCATCGTCGGGTATGCGCTGCGCAACCGGCGCAGGGGCAACCACATCATCGTCAGCGAGGCCGAGCACATCTCGATCCTCAACATCGCCAAGTACCTGGAGAAGAACGGCTTCCGCGTGTCGCGCGTACCCATCGACCTGTACGGCCGCGTCTCCGCCAAGAAGCTGCGCGCCCGCATAACAGATGAGACGATCCTCGTGTCGGTGCAGTGGGCGAGCAGCGAGATCGGTACGCTGCAGCCCATCGCCGAGATCGCCGAATTGCTCGCCGGGACGGGCATCGCCCTGCACAGCGACGCCGTCGCCGCCGAGGGCCTGCTGCCGATCGACACGGGCACCGTGCCTGTGAGCCTGCTGAGCCTCTCATCTAACGACCTCTATGGGCCGCGCGGGCTCGGAGCCCTCTATGTGCGCCAAGGCGTACAGGTGGCGCCGGTGCTGCTCGGCGGCGGCCAGGAGCGCGGCTTGCGCTCCGGCAGCGAGGACCTTGCGAGCATCGTCGGCATGGCTGAGGCCGCCGACATCCTCGGCGTCGAGATGGGCGCCGAGGTGCCGCGCCTGCAGGCGATCCGCGATCGGCTCATCAAGCGCGTGCTCGCCGACATTCCCGACTCCCACCTGAACGGCCACCCCAGCGAGCGCCTGCCAGGCAACGCCCACTTCCGCTTCGACGCGGTCGAGGGAGAGGCGATGATCCTCTCGCTGCGCGACGCCGGTGTCGCTGCCGCGACTGGCTCGGCCTGCAGCTCCAAGACGCTTGAGCCCTCACATACGCTGCTCGCCTGCGGGCTGCTGCACGAGGAAGCGCACGGCTCGCTTGAGTTCACCTTCGGTCGCTGGAGCACGATGGAGGATGTGGAGCGCATCATGTCGGTCCTGCCCGACGTGATCGCCCGCCTGCGCACACTCTCGCCGCTCTATAAGACCACGGCCCCCGCCGCCACCTGATTCGAAAGGCCACACCGATGAAATCGACCCAGTACACGGACAAGACCCTCGAGCACTTCCGCAACCCGCGCAATGTGGGCACGCTTGAGGGACCGAACGTAGCTGTCGGCCGGGTCGGCAACCCCGTCTGCGGCGACCTCATGGACATCTACATCGAGGTCGAGGACGACCGCATCAAGGAGATCAAGTTCCAGACCTTCGGCTGCGGCTCCGCCGTGGCCACCTCAAGCATGATCACCGAGCTCGTGCAGGGCATGACGCTCGACGACGCTCTCAAGGTCAGCCGCGGCGATGTGGCCGACGCCCTTGAGGGGCTGCCGCCCATCAAGATGCACTGCAGCAACCTGGCGGCCGATGCCCTGCACGAGGCCATCAAGAACTGGCGCGCGGGCGTCAAGCCAGAGGATGCGATGAAGACGCCGGGCGGCACTGCCTGTCACCCGATCCCGGCTGCGGTGGCCGAGGTTGAGATCGGGGGGCTCGCCGAGTACGAGGGCAAGGGCTTCCAGCGGCGCGTGAACGTGACCGAGCTCGGCGATCTCGCCGACCAGCGCGTCGTGGTGCTCGACACCGGCGACCGCGCTGCCCAGCTCGCCATGGATCTCACTGATCACACCAGCCGCGTGGTGCTCATGACGGGCGGCAAGGAGCCAAGCGTGAGCCCGGCCGTGCGCTCGGCGCTGCGCCTCAGCGACGTCAAGGTGCTGGCCGAAGCGCAGCCACTCGAGCTGCTCGGCGAGGGTGAGCTTGAGCGCGTCCGCGTGCACGACCTCAACGAGGATGAGGAGTACGAGCTCACGGCCGACGTCTTTGTCGTGCTCGAGTAGGAGGAGCGGCAAGGCCCCCGGCCCCGTCTCTACGCAGGTGGAAAAAACCTGCGTTTTCCAGGTAAAACTGGAGCCGACGCTCGGAATCGAACCGAGGACCCCATCATTACGAGGCATGCCGGAGCGGTGACGGTGCGTTATCACCCGTAGTCAGAATTGTCCGTTTTGCAGGTAAATGACTCGTCTTGCCGAGGCCAGGTGACGGCGTGTATCACGCTGTAGCGAAGCGTTTCCGTGACAGAAGCGTGACATACGTGCGGCGACCGCCGACCAGAGGGCGACCGACGAATTCTGCTCCTGTCGGACGCGGGCCGGCTAACGAGGGCGCGCACGCGTCCGACCTGCGTCGCACTCGCCTCGGCTCGGGCGCCCAGCAGGGCCACGCAGAGTTCATTCTTCCAGGCGCTCGAGTCGCACGACCTGGCCGTCGCGCACGTCCTCAAGGACGCTCGGATCACCGGTGAGCGCCCCGACGAGGTTCACGGGGCTCACCGGCTGCTGGCCGAAGAACAGGCATACGGCACTCGCTTCCGATGCGAGGCCGATCACGGCTCGAACCTGTAGCCAACGCCCCAGACGGTCTTCAGGTGTCGAGGCTCCGAAGGGTCTTGTTCGACTTTCTCACGGAGTCTACGGATGTGGACTGTCACCGTGCTCGGATCGATGAACTC
>CAWKEZ010000021.1:0-45626 GCA_963848545.1 uncultured Thermoleophilia bacterium | reverse complement strand
GAGCGACCTCGATGTTGCCGAACACGACGGCGAAGAAGGCGGCCGCGAAAGCCGGCCCCGTCAACAGGGCGATCGTCAGACGCCGCCAGAAGACCGTGCGCAGGCCCACCTCGCCGAACCAGAGCCAGTCGACGTAGAGGCGCAAGAACACGACGAAGGCCACCAGAACGACGACGACGAGTACCACAGCGACGGCGATGCGCCGGCGACTCCAGAAGACCGGCCGGCGCACGGGACGTGCGCCCTCGGCCGCGTCGATGGGCGTGCCTCTGGCCATTGTGCCTCTAGTATGCCCACTGAGAGCCGCAGGCTCGCGTTGGCCCGCTGGCCGGGCCGCGCTTCTCAACTCTTCAGGTACCGGTCGAACCACTCCAGAATGAGCGCGAAGCGCTGCACACGATGCACGGGGCTGCCAGATCGGCTGAGCTCGTGCAACTCGGCGGGAAACCTCACCAGCTCCACAGGTCGTTTGAGCAGACGCAAGGTAACGAAGAGCTGCTCGGCCTGCTCCATCGGGCAGCGCAGATCGTTCTCCGCGTGAAGGATGAGCAGCGGCGTATGGATGTTCTCGGCGTAGGTGATCGGCGAAACCGCCAGGTAGGCGTCCACGCCTTCGAACAGGAACCTGCCCAGGTAGCCCTTGAAGTCCCAGCCGATGTCGCCTGAACCCCACATCGAGACGAGCTGGTTGACGGCGCGCTCGCTCACGGCGGCCTTGAACCTGTCGGTGTGGCTCACTATCCAGGACGTCAGGTAGCCCCCGTCGGTTCCGCCAATTACGCCCAGGCGCTCGCCGTCGATGAAGTCGTAGCGGCGCACGGCCTCCTCGACAACCGCCATGCAATCGTCGTAGTCCACCGACCCCCAGCCCGGGCCGAGCGCCGCCTCGTCATTGCCGGCGCGTGCACCCGGCCGGCCGTGCGAGCCGGACCCATCGGGCCCGGAGGGCCCGCGAATGGCCCGGCCCCACGCTTCGCTGTAGCCAGACGACCCGCGAGGGTTGCAGAACACCACCGCGTAGCCGCCGCCGCAATACACGTGGAACTCATCGAGAAACTGGTTGCCGTATTGCGTGAAAGGGCCGCCGTGGATGGTGAGCGGGGCCAGGTATTTCTCGCCCTCTACGGCCCCGACAGGTTTCATCACCCAGGCCTCGACCTCGGTGCCGTCGGCTGAGGTCGCCGTGAAACGTTCGGCCGCGCCGAGCTCGCGGCCGCGGCAGAAGTCGTCGCCGACGCCCGTGAGGCGCCGTTCGCCGACGAACAGCTCCGCGACCCGCGCGATCTCCTCTGCCGCGTATACGAGCTGGCCGCCCGCCAGGTCGAGGCCGCTGACGGTGCGCTCACCGCCCACCACGAGCACGGGTGGGAGAGAACCGCCGGAGTCTACCCGCCAGATGTGCACGTTCCCGTGGTCTTCCACGACGAAGGTGAGGTCCTCGCCATCCCAAAGGGGCTCACGCAGCGGCGGATACGTGCCACAGTTGCGGTCCAGCGCCGTGGTCAGCAGGCGCATCTCGCCGCTGCGGGCGTCGACCGTGGCGATCTGCGTGTGCCTGGGGTCGTCCAGCTCGGCCGGGTACCGCAGGGTGGCCAGCCGGGTGCCGTCCGGCGACCACGAGACGAGCTCAACCGTGCCACCGCCCCTGTGTAAGACGGCGCGGCTCGCGTGGCTGGGGCGCCTGCGCCGGCCCAATGTCGGCGCCGGCGTTGACGAGGTAGATGTCGGTGACCAGCTGAGTGTCCCAGTCGGGCTGCCGCGCCGAGACGAAAGCCAGCGTGACACCGTCCGGCGACCAGGCCGGCCCGGAGTCGTCGTAGTCTCCAAAGGTGAGCTGCACTGGCTCGCCGCCCGAGCCATCGGCGCTCACCGTGAACAGGTGCTGGCGGCGGTCGCCCGCCCAGCCCACATGCTCGAACTTGTACCGCAATCGGGTGAAGCGGCGCGGCGGGCGGCGCTTCTCGTCTTTCTCATCGTAGGCCGCCGCGGGCACCCTCGCGGCGAAGGCGATGGTGGCACCGTCGGGCGACCAGACCGCCTGGCACACGTCTTCCTTCAGGTTGGTGAGGCGGCGGGGGTCGCCGCCGGCCAGCGGCAGCACGTAGAGCTGCAGTGTCTCGCCGTCGCGGTCTGACACGAAGGCGAGCCGCCCGCCATCTGGCGACCACCGTGGATCGGCGTCGCGTTTGCTGCCGGCGGTGAGTCGCCGGGGCTCCCGAGAGCCGTCACGCTGCCAGCCAGATCGCGCTGCGGTACTCGTTCGCCTCGCCGTCAATGGCCGTGACCACATAAGCCACCGCCGTGCCGTCGGGCGACACACGAGGATCGCCGCGCCCGTTAGCGCGAAGACATCTTCAGGGACCATGCCGCTCATGCCCACCTCCCGGTAGCGCTCAAGACTTCACCTGCCGCGCCGAGAGGCGCCGGGCGAGCCTTCGTACTGCGGCGGCCGACTCGGCGTTTAGTGCCTCCTCGGCGAGCCGCCGGGCGGCGGCCACGTCGCTGGCGCGCACCACCTCCTTGGCCAGCGGGATGCGCCCCGCGGCCATGGAGAGCTCGCTGACCCCCAGCCCTATCAGCAGGGGGATGGCGAGGGGTTCGCCGGCCACCTCGCCGCACACCGCCACGGTGCGGCCACCCTGCGCTGCGGCCCGAGTGGTGCGCTCGATCAGGCGCAGCACGGCGGGATGCAGCGCGTCGGCCAGCACCGCCACCGCAGCGTTGCTGCGGTCGGCGGCGAGCACGTACTGGGCCAAATCGTTGGTGCCCAGCGAGAAGAAGTCCACGTACGGCACGAAGGCCTCGATCGTGAGGGCGGTGGCCGGCACCTCGTCGCCACCATGCCCACTTCAACATGCTCCGGCAGCCGCAGACCGGCAGCCGCCAACGTTTGACGAGCCTCGGCGAGCATGTCGCCGCGCGGCGAACCTCCTGCACCGTGGCGACCATAGGAAGCATGATCCGCAGCGGGTGGTCCGCCGCCACCGCAGGGCGGCGCGCAACTGGCCCGTCAGCACCTCCGGGTGACTGAGCCCCAGGCGAATGCCCCTCAGCCCCAAGCAGGGATTCTGCTCCGGCTCCACCGTGAGATACGGGAGTCGCTGTCGGCGCCGGCGTCAAACGTGCGCAACGTGAACGGCCGGCCGCCGAGGCCTTCGGCCACCGCCCGGTAGGCCTTCTCTTGCTCGTCCTCGGCCGGTAGGTGGTCGCTGGTCAGAAACAGGAACTCGGTGCGCAGCAGCCCGATGCCGTCGGCGCCGGCGGCGACGGCCGCCGCCACTTCCGCCGGCGCGGCCACGTTGGCCGTTACCCTGACCGCCACCCCGTCGCGGGTCACGGCCGGCCGGCCGGCCCGCGCCACGACGAGGGCCGCGCGCCGCGCCCCTCCGCCGCGGCGCGCGGCGAGCGCCCGCACCACGTTGGGCGGAGGATCCACGGTGATCGTCCGAAGACTCCCCGTCGAGAGCGCAGCATGGTGCCCTCGGGCACGCTCAGCAGCGCCCGGCCGGCGCCCACGACCGCGGGAATCCCGAGCGCGCGTGCCAAGATCGCGCTGTGCGAGGTGGGGCCGCCAAAGGCGCAGGCGAGACCCACTACTCGAGAGGGGTCGAGCGTGGCAGTCTCGGCCGGCGTAGAGGTCGGCCGCGACGATGACGCCTTGGGCCATACCGGCGGCGGCGGCGCGGCGCAGCGCGCCCGCCGCGCCCTTCTGCCCGGGCTCGTCCAGGAGGTGGTGCAGGACCTGGTCGCCGACGGCGTGCAGGTCGGCGGCTCTGGCGCGCAGGTAAGCGTCGTCGAGCGCCTCCCAGGCGGCCGCCCCGGCGGCGATCGCGTCCGCCGACGCGCGAGCCGCACTGCGACCCTCTGCGTGCACGGCGGCGCGGGCCGGGCCCAGTAGCGCCTCGTCCTCGAGGAAGAGCAGATGCGCGTCGAAGATGGCGGCCTCGTAGTCGCCCGTCCGGGCGGCGAGCGAATCCCTGGGTGCCACGGGTATCGTCGGCCGTGGCCGCCAGCGCCCCGTTCGAGGTTGGCCCACTCGGCGGCGCGGTCGTCCGGCGAGCCCGGCGGCACGTCGCGCGCCGCGACGCCCAGCCGCTGGGCCTTGCCGATAGCCCTGCCCGGCGAGGCCGGCAGCCCTTGCAGTACGGCGCCGGAGGGCAGCTGCGGCACGTCGCCCTGCCGTCCGCCGCGTTGGGCGACGGCCCGTGCCGCCGCCACTTGGGGCGGCGCGACTTGGCTCGGCGGATCGCCGAAACCGCAGTCAGCCAGACGACGCACGGCGGCCAACGCCTCCTTCGCCTGCGGCCCGCTGGCGCTCAGCATGATCTCATCGCCGTGGCGCGCGCCCAGCGTAGCCACGGCGTTCATACTGCGCGCGCTCACCGGTCCGCGGTGGGCGCTGAGGTCGGTGACGGTCACCTCGGCGTCGAAGCCGGCCGCGGCGCGCACCAGCCGCGCGGCCGGTCGCGCGTGCAGTCCCAGCACGTTGCTCAGCGTGAACCTCTCGAGTAAGCCCTTCGCGCTTGGCCCGGGCGGCGTCACGGAGGCCGGCGGCGGCGACAGCTCCGGCCGCAGGCGTCAGTGGGCCGCCTTGCCGGCCATCGCGCCGGCGCGCCGCGCGCGGCCACCTCTTGCAGCGAGTCGCCCAGCCCGGCGGCGACGGCAGCGGCCACGGCACGCCTTCAACAGCGGTGCCTCGGCGAGCAGAACGCCGTCGCGGCGCCCTTCAGGGAGCAGCTCCACGGCCATCTCCGCCGAGAGCACGGCGCTGCCCAGATCCATGAGCACGAGAACGCCGTCTCCGGACCACGCGTCTGCGATGGCACGCGCCACGCGGACAGCGTCGGTCCCGAGAAGATCCCCGGGCTCGTCAAGGCCGCCGGCGACGGCAATGCGTAGCCCCTCCCCCCCGACCGCCGCGGCGAGCTCCGCAACGCCCTCGGCGAGCTTCGCGCTGTGGCAGACCAGAACAAGGCCGATCACGGCGAGCCCAGCGTCTCCGCCGCCGCCTTGATCAGAAGCCAGGACGAGGTGGCCCCCGGGTCCTGATGCCCGCTGCTGCGCTCACCGAGGTAACTGGCCCTGCCCTTGCGGGCCACCAGCGGGATCGTCGCTTTCATGCCGTGCTCGGCCGCCTCAGCCGCGTCGCGCCACGCAGCGGCCGGAGCGCGCCCCGCGGCGACCGCCGCGCTGAGTGCCTGCGCCGCGGGCAGCAGGGCATCGAGCATCGTCTTCTCGTTGAGGCTCGCCTTGCCGCGCGCCTGCAGGGCCTGGACCCCCGTGGCGAGCGCGACCGCCCACTCCGCCAGCGTGAGCCCAGCCGCCGAGGACGCCGCCTGACCCGCCGTCTTGCCCATCTGCAGGAACAGGGTGCCGTAGAGCGGTCCGGCGGCGCCCCCACCGTCGACACCAGGGTCATCCCCGCCGTCTTGAGCAAGGCGGCGATGTCGCCGCCCGGTGCCCCGCCGGCCGCGGGCGCGCCGCCGGCCGCGGGCGCGCTCGGCGCGCTGAGCTTGTCGAGCACCGCGCGCATCCCGCGCTCCATGTTGATGCCGTGGTCGGCATCGCCGATGGCGGCGTCCAGCTCCGTGAGACGTTCCCTGTGCTGTGCCACGGCGACGCCGAACGCTTGCAGCCAGGCGAGCACGCCCTGAGCGGTCACCGCCGCGGCCGGCTCGCCCGCAGCCGCAGGCCCGGCCAGGTCGCTCATACGCCCCACCGCAGGCCGGGGGTGTTCACCGGGGCATCCCACAGCGTGCTGAGATCGTCGTCCAGCTGCAGCAAAGTGATGGAGCAACCCGCCATGTCGAGCGCCGTGATGTATGAGCCGACGAGGCTGCGCGCGATCGCGATGCCGCGGCCCTCCAGTTGCTTGTGCAGCTCGCGGTAGACCACATAGAGCTCCATGAGCGGCGTACCCCCATGCCGTTCACGAAGGCCAGTACCGCGTCGCCCCGGGCGAAGGGCAGATCGTCGACGATCGCCGTGGCCAGAACGTCGACGATCTCGCTCGCCGTAGCCGCCGGGCGGCGCTCTCGGCCTGGCTCCCCATGGATGCCGACACCCATCTCTATCTCGCCGTCGCCGAGTTCGAAGGTGGGTTTGCCGGCCATGGGCACCGTACACGACGTAAGAGCCATCCCCATGCTGCGGCTGTTGGCGTTGACGCGGCGGCAGATTCCGGCCACGTCTTGCAGCGAGCGCCCCTGCTCGGCCGCCGCGCCGCAGACCTTCTCGGCCAGCACGGTGGCGCCCACGCCGCGGCGTCCCGCCGTGTACAGGCTGTCGCGCACCGCCACATCGTCGTCGAGAACCACCTGCACCACCTCGAGGCCCTCGTCGTCCGCCAGCTCGGCCGCCATCTCAAAGTTCATCACGTCGCCGGTGTAGTTCTTGACGATGTGCAGGATGCCGGCGGCGCCGGAGACCGCCCTAGTCGCCTCCAGGATCTGATCAGGCGTAGGCGAGGTGAAGACTTCACCGGGGCAGGCCGCGTCGAGCATGCCCAGACCCACGAACCCGCCGTGCATGGGTTCGTGGCCCGATCCTCCGCCCGAGACGATGGCCACCTTGCCCTGCACCGGGGCGTCGCGCCGTGCGATGAAGGCGGGATCGAGAGAGACCCTCAAGCAGTCAGCGTGGGCCAGGCCGAAGCCCTCGAGCTCCTCCCTCACGGCGTCTTCCGGACGGTTGATGAGCTTCTTCATACCTCGCCTCCGAACCTGTGGTCGTCGCCATGACCGGCGGCGCCGTAGTGCGCTACCTATGATAATCCGACTGTCGCACGGCGGAGCACGGCCTCGCGTCAGGCCCGACGGCCGGCACGCCGCCGGCGCCGGCGCCAAGCGCGCTGCCACACGGGGTGTCGCCGCCTCAGGGCGCCGGGAAACCGACGATCCGCTCCAGCAGCCCGGCGTCGAGGTGCGCCTCCACGTGATCGGCGAGACGTTCGAGATCGTCGTCTATGGGCGGCACCTCGCTCTCTCGCGGCGTCAGGCCAAGCCCCGCTCGCAGCCGGTTGAGGAAGGCGGCGCGCAGCGCCGGATGGTCGAAGAGGCCGTGCACGTAACTGCCCACGACCACGCCAGCGGCGCTCACCGCCCCGTCCTCGTGCCAGGCACCGTCGGGGTCGCGCAAACGCAGCGCCGGCCCGGCGCCGCTGCCCAGAACGCTGCGGCCCATGTGGATCTCGTAGCCGTGCAGCGGGGTACCCGGCGGACCCAGAGGGTTCACGGCCCCGTTCACGATCCCGTGTGCGGTCGCGTCCTCCACGCTGCCGAGCAGCTCGCCGCGCACGCGCACCGTGCGTTTCTCTGCGGCGAAGGTGGTATCCACGTCGAGCAACCCGAGACCCTCGACAGTACCGGCAGCCGATTCTACGTGCTCGGGGTCGCGGATGCGCCGGCCGAGCATCTGATAGCCGCCGCAGATACCCACCACCGGCGTGCCGGCCGCGGCGCTGGAGAGCAGCGCCGCGGCGAGGCCGCCGCGCCGCAGCCAAGCGAGGTCGGCGATCGTGCTCTTGGTGCCCGGCAGCACGATCGCCGCGACGCCTTCGAGCTCGGCTGGCGTGGTGACGTAGCGCACGTTCACGTCGGGCTCGTCGGCGAGCGCGTCGAGATCCGTAAAGTTGCTCACGTACGGCAGCCGCAGCACGGCCACTTGCAGCGGCGCGTCCGGCTTCCCCGCACGGCGCCGGTCGTCGATGCCGAGCGAATCTTCCTCGTCGCCGCGCCAGTCCTCGAGCATCGGCACCACCCCCAGGGTGGGCACGCCGGTACGCTCGCGCAGGAACTCGATGCCGGAGCTGAGGAGGTCGGCGTCGCCGCGGAACTTGTTGATCACGTACGCGGCGACAAGCCCCCGTTCTGCGGCCGTGAAGAGCTCCATATGGCCGACCAGGCTGGCGAACACGCCGCCGCGGTCGATGTCGCCGATGAGCAGCACGGGGCAGCCGGCGAACCGTGCGACCCTCATGTTGACGATGTCTTGATCTCGCAGATTGATCTCTGCCGGGCTGCCGGCGCCCTCGATGACGACGAGGTCGTTGGCCGCCCGCAGACGCTCAAAGGCCGCCGCGACGATGGGCCACACCTGCGCCTGATAGGCGTGGTACTCCCGCACCGTCATGTGCCCCACCGGGCGGCCCAAGGACGACCACCTGGCTGCCCGTGCGCGAGCTCGGTTTGAGCAGCACCGGGTTCATGTCGACGTGGGGCTCCACCCCGGCGGCGCGCGCCTGGTAGGCCTGGGCACGACCGATCTCACCGCCGTCGGGGGTGACGAACGAGTTGAGCGACATGTTCTGAGCCTTGAAGGGAGCCACGCGCAGGCCGCGGCGCGCGTACATGCGGCAGAGCGCAGCGGCGAGCACACTCTTGCCGGCGTGCGAGCCTGTGCCGACGAGCATGACGGCACGGCCGGCGGCGGAAGGATGCGAGGTCACAGTGCCGGCAGGCTAGCCCAGCCCCTCGTGGTCGTCAAGCCAGGGCGCAAGGCTGCCGGGCATTCTCGGGTCGGCGCCCGGCCGCTTCACTCGCGACAAACGGCCGCAGGTTAGGTGCGGCTCTGATGACACCACAACGGGCGGCGAGGCACCACGCCTCGCCGCCCGTATTTCCCGCCCTGGGCGAGGCCAAGCCCGTGAGCCGGCCGCCAGGCAGCTCATCGTTGGCCACGTCAGCCCGACGTGAAGACGTAGTCTTTTACTTTCTTCTTGTCGAGCATGACGATAACACCTTCAAGATGCCCTCGGAGTACTCGCTGCCGGGGTTGATGAGCAGCGTGCGGCCGGCCTTCTGGGCACCACGGCTCTCGTGGATGTGGCCGAAGAGGCCGAGCAGCGGCTGGTTCTCCTCGATCAGCTTCTTGGCGCCCAGGCTGCCGGCGTGGATCTTCTCCTCGGCCGCCATGGTGAGGTTCTCGTCGAGCTTGGGGCAGAGGTCGAGCGAGTAGCCGTAGGGCGGCACGTGGAAGTTGTAGATCGCCGTCTCGTGGTTTTTGATCTGCTCGGTGAGGGCGCGCAGGTGCGCCTCGAGGTCGACCTCGCTCATCTCGCGGGGGGTATCCCAGGGCGTCGGGTTGGAGGCCGAGCTGGTCACCATCTCGTGGCCGCCGACGTCGACCACGCGCTTGTCGCAGGGGTGGATCAGCTTGGCGGCGTCGATCATGTCGTCGATCACGAACCAGTCGTCGTTGCCGGGGCACATGTACATCTCGTAGGGCTTGCCCTCGAGGCGCTCGTCGGCTAAGTCGAGCCACTCCTGCACGCGCGTAAAGACGAGGCTCTTGAAGAGCGTGTCGATCTTGGCCGGGTCGGCGCGCGTCTCCTCGAACTCCTCGCGGCTCTGGTGGACCCAGTAGTAGCCGGCGTTCTCGATGACCTTCTTGTACTCGGCGAGCTCCTCTTTGCTGGCGATGTCGCGGTGCTGACCCATGAGGGTGCACTCCCAGGCGTCGTTGCCCTTCTCGACTAAGGGCACGAGCACCTTGCCGGTGAGGTCGCCGAGCATCACGGCGACATCGACGCCGTAGATCGGCAGGGCGTTCAGGAACTTGCGGTAGCAGACGTTCGAGCCGTGCACGTCGGTGACGAAGAAGAGCTTGATCATGCCTACGTTCCAATCTCTGCGTGAGCAGTCTACGGAAGAGAGCTGAGGCGCCGCGGGCAACGCGCGGCGCCTCAGCATTCACAAGGAGCTTCTGCGTCGCTCAGGTCACTCGGGCGGCAGCTCCCCATAGGTCATGGTGTCGACGTTCACGCCCTTCCTGGCGCTGCGGTCCCGCCAGAAGAAGTACCAGGCGATGCCGATAGCCCAGGCGACCACCATCAGGTAGAACTTCTTGCCGGTGATGTCGGTCGTCTTCTTGTCGAAGAAGGCGTAGTACAGCAGCACGACGATGTAGGCAAGGTACACCACACCGGCGATGGTGATCACGGGAATGCTCCCCACCTTCCACTGGTTGAACGGCGAGGAGGCCCAGATGTTGGCCGCCTTCTTGCGGAACGGGAAGATGATCGCCGAAATAGCGGTGACGGCGAACACCGAGACGAGCTGCATGCCCGAGGCGAACAGCCCTGAGAGGACGCTCGGGAAGAGATACCAGTAGGCGATCGACATGAAGGCCGAGATGCCGGCGACGAAGCCCAGCATGCCCACCGGCGAAGCAAAGCGCGGGCTGATCGAGGTGAACCACCTGGGACCCATGCGGTCCATGCCCCAGGCGAACAGGGCGCGCTGGCACATCAGCAGGTTCACGACGACGAGCCACAGAGCGGTGACCAGGAAGGTGAGGCCGGCGATCAGGCCGACCACCCGGTTCGCCCCGAGGCGAGGAACGTCAGCGACATGTAGCTGGTCGAGTAAGGCAACGCATAGCCCTTCGTGGCCGCCGAGAAGTCTTGGTAGGCGGCGGCGCGCAGGAAGTCGAAGGGCATGATGTGGCCGATCGCGAGCACGGCCCACACGCAGAGGATGATTGGCGCCGCCATAGCCGCCACTTGGGCCTTCATAATCGTCTTGTCTGGCCGCTTCACCTCGCCGCCAACGTAGGCGATGCCGAAGGCCCAGATGACCAGCATGAAGACGCCTGCCGTGGCGCCCAGCGAGTCGCTCCAGTTCCACGTGGTCGGTGTTACCGCCCCGGCCGCGTGCGCGGCAGCGACAAAGCTGTTGAAGGGCACCGAGTGGTATTTGGCCGCCTGAGCATCCCAGGTCGCCGCGAACTTGGCCTTGGATGAGAACGTCAGCGCGATGTCGAGGATGATGACGCCGCCGAGCATCACGCAAATGACATAGATCGACAGCTTGTGGAAGAGGCGCATGCCAAACGCCAGGATGAGGTAGGCGATGCCGATGCCGGCGCAGGCCAGGATAACGCCGCCGTACTTGCTGGTCGCGAAGTTGGCGAGGCCCGTCCAACCCAGGTACTCGCCCAGGATCGCCGCAGCGGGCGTGGCGATCAGGCTGGAGTTGAACAGGTTCCAGTAGAACTGCGCGATGATGGCGGCGAAGCTGGCGCCCAAGGCGACCGCCGGGTTGATGATGCGCGAGTTGTAGATGTACTCGCCGCCGCTGCGCGGCATGCTGCCGCCGAGCACTCCCCAGACGATCGGGCTCGACCAGCCGAGCGTCACCGCCGAGATGGCGATGGCGATCAGCAGGTTTGCCGCCGGGAAGAGGGTGAGACCCACCTCGATGACGTACCAGATCCCGTAGATGGGCGTGAGGAAGGCCAGCAGGATGCCGAACACATCCCAGAATGACATGCCGCGCACAAGGCCGCTTGCCTTGCGTGCGAATGCTAGTTCTTCAGCCATCGTTCCCCCTAGTGAGTACTACAGTGTCGGCACGGCCGTACGCGCCAACGGCGCCCGCCGTGCACCACTTCGTCAAAGCCAGTGTCCAGGGGCTCCCCCGTTTCTGAGCAGGGCTCGCGGAGTGCAGGCACTAGAACCGAAACGAGGATAGGCGAGAGAGCCGGCCGCCGGCATCGCCAGAAACGAGGGTCCTTGCACCCCCGAACGAGTGAGATCGACGCCCCGAACGGTCCTTCGTCACCCCCCGGACGGGGAAGACGATCCGCTCACTAGGCGACGAGGCCGTTGCGAATGGCAACCGCCACGGCGTGAGCGCGGTCGGAGACGTCGAGTTTACGGTAGACCGTCTCGAGGTGACCCTTCACCGTGTCGAGGCTGATGTAGAGCTGAGACGCGATCTCCTTGTTGGTCTTGCCGGTGGCGACCAGGCGGAGCACGTCGAGCTCGCGCTCCGTGAAGAGGCTGCACAGCACCTCGCGCTGGTCGCGGCGCAGCAGCGCTCGCACGACGACCTCGTCGAACGACTGCCCACCCGCGGCGACCCTGCGGACCGCCGAGAGCAGCTCGTCACGGGTCGCCGTCTTGAGGAGGAACCCCTGCGCTCCGCCGCGCACCGCGCGCAGCACCACGTCGTCGTCGTCGTGCACGGTAAGCACCAGCACGCGCGGCGGTTCCCTCATCTGCTGCAGCGCGGCGAGCACCTCGAGCCCGTGCATGCCCGGCAGCGACATGTCGAGGAGCACCATGTCAGGCGCCAGCGTGCCGGCCACCTTAACGGCCTCCTCCCCCGTACTGACCGATCCGATCACTTCTACTGCGCCACTCTTGGCGAAGATCCGCTCCAGGCCCTCACGCACCACCGCGTGATCGTCGACCAGGAGCAGCCGTACGACGCCTTGCTCCGACATCTTCCCTCCCCTCATGATTGAAGCGGTACCATGACCTCCACGCGGGTACCGTGCCCCGGCGCCGAGAAGATCGCGAGCGTCCCCCCGATGAGCGTTGCCTGCTCGTCCATCATGATGGCGCCAAAATGGTCGCCGGCCGAGTACGGCCCGTTCATGTCGAAGCCGACACCGTCGTCTTCCACCGCCAGGCGCACCACCCGAGCCTCCGCCGACCGTTCCTCGACGGCCCCACCTGGATGAGTCGCGCATCGGCGTGCCTGACGGAGTTGAGAAGAGCTTCCCGGGCGATCTTGTAGAGAGCGGTCGTGACGCCCTCGCCAAGACCGGCGACGTCGTCGAGCGCGGCCTCGATCTCAACCGGCGCGGTGGCCTGGAAACGGTCGGCGAGCGAGCGCAGTGCCTCCGCGAAGCGCACGCCGTCCAGCGCCGGCGGCCGCAATTCCCAGATCACCCGGCGAGCATCCTTCACGCTCTGCCGCAGCACCGCGACGGCCTCGTCGAACTCCCCCACGTTGGGGGTAGCGACGGTATCACGGAAGGCATCCAGCCGGTACATGGCTCCCACGATCGACTGCACGATGTCGTCGTGCACGATGCGAGCCAACGACTGGCGCTCCTGCTCACGGATCTGGGTGAGCCGGTGCAGCAGCGCTTCAACCTTCGACTGGCTCTGCTCCAGGCGGCGGAAGAGCTGGGCATTGTGGATGGCGATGGCGGCCTGCTCGCCGACGGCTTGCAGCTCGGCGACCTCGTGCGCGGAGTAACGTCGCCGGCGCCCCACCGCGTACACCAGGAGTGAACCCACCAGGCCCTGCTGCGCGAACAGCGGTACCACGAGCGACGACTCCTCCCCGAACCTCTCGGCAAAGCGACCTTCCGCGCCCACCGCGAACTTGCTCGGCGCGGGAGCCTCGGCGCCGGGCGCCGGCGGCGTCGTCCAGGAACGTAAGCCGCACGCTGCTTCCCACCCCGCCAAGCGCCGCGGCACCGCCGTCTCGCAGGCGTGCCCGAGCGCCCAGAAGCTGCTCCCCTTCGGGGTCGGAGCACGCCGCCGCGACGAGCTCATCGCTCTCGCCGTCGAGCTCGAACAACAAGCAGTGAGAGCCCGGCACGACACGTGCCGCGTTGGCGGCGATCTCGCGGTACGTAAGCTCGAGGTCGAGGCTCTGCGTGATCGCCCGCGAGACTGCGTAGGCGGTCTGCAGCACCGCCGCCGAGTGCTGTGACTCCGCGGCCAGAGAGCGACTGCGGATGATGGGTCCCAGGATCTCACACACCGTAAGGGCGAGCTCCGTCTCCGCGACCGACAACGGCTCACGGCGACGGCTGAACACCAGGAAGCCGGTGATGTCGCGGCCAGCCGCGACCGGCGCCAGCCACACCTTGTCGAAGCCGGGGCAGAGCGCGGCATTGAGGCTCTGGCTCTGCGGCAGCCGGGACGCATTCGTCACCTCCACAACACGCGGACGCTTCATCGCCGTAACCAGCGCCGGGTCTTTCAGATCAAGCAACGCGCCCCCACGAGCGTCCGGCGCAAGACTGCCGTGCACCGCGACGAGCTTGGCGTTCGCCTCATCGTTCACCACGAAGACGGCGGCGGAGTCCATGTGCAGGCTGTCGGCGATCAGGGGCAAGGCATCGAGGATGGCCGCGTTCAGGTCGCGGTCCTGATTGAGACGCGAAACCACCTGATACAGGCTCGGCATGCGTTCGTCGTCGTCGAAGAACGGGGTGAACTTGCCATCGTTGACGTCGTCGGCCACCAGGGAGCCCACGCGATCGGCGAGCGTCTTATCATGGCTCCCCAGCCAGACGGCGTAGATCACCGCCGTGGCGATGACCGCCAGGCAGATGTACGGGAACCAGTCATACGGATAATCCTGCCCCGGCCTCACCAGCTCGTAGATGGGCAGCGCGATGACGATGGCGCCCGCCATCGGGATGACCAGGTGCCGCACGACGCCGAACTCGGCGGCATGGTGCCGGCGGTAGAACACCGGGAGGGCGAGGTTGGCCACGAAATACACGACGAGGACCAGGATGGTTCCCAGGGTAGAGGCCTCGGCGAACAGGGTGACGGGATCGATGTGCTGCCCGTAGGCCCAGGCGAAGACCAGCACGAGACCCACACCGATAAAGCTGAGCAGGGCGTTGACCGGCGTCTTGCGCCTGGCGTAGACGCGACCCAGCCAGGCCGGCAGGAGCCCCTCACGCCCGGCGTTGAAGAGGAGCCGCGACTGCGAGTTCACGGCGGCAATGACACAGCCCACCGTGGATGTGACTCCCGCCAAGTAGGCGAAGAACGCCAGCACGCCGAGCACGCCGCTGGCTACGGTGATGAACGGGATCTGCGAGCTGCTCAGGGCGGCGACGTTCTCGGAGAAGCCCTCCACCGTGGCGTAGGCGAACAGCAGATACCCGACGGCCATGACGGCGATACTGGTGAACACCGCGCGCGGCACGTTGCGGCGCGGGTTGTCGGTCTCCTCGGCAAGAGCGGCCGAGTTCTCCCAGCCGATGAACAGAAAGACGGCCAAGGGAAAGCCCAGACCAACGCCCTTGAGGCCACTCGCGAGGTAATGCGGCATGAAGGGGTGCAGTGTGAGGTGAGAAGCATGGTGAACGAGCGCGCTGATCGTCACGACGACGAGCACGACCATCTCGAAGGCGAAGAAGACGCCGGCCCAGCGGGTGGAGATGTGGACACCACGCACCATGAGGAAGGCGCTGAACGCCACGAAGACGACGACGAACAGCGGCCAAATCGAGGTCGGCACGCTGGGGGCGTAGTGGTTGAGGAAGATGGCCATGAACCCACCCGACATGACGATCACCGACGTGATCGCGACGACGTAGCCGCTGATGAGGATGACCGCGGTGGCGATGGCGCTGGTCGGGCCGAAGGCCCTGCCGATGAAGGTGATGAAAGAACCCGTTGACGGGTGAGCGCGCGAGAACTGGGCCAGCGTGTTGCCGAGGAAGCCGATGGCGACCGCCGCGGCGACGATCGTGAGCGGCGAGGCGATACCCGAGGCGAAGGCGAGAAAACCGAAACCGAACGAGAAGCTCATCGCCGGAGCGATGTTGGCCATGGTGGACGCGGCGATGTCGATGGGCCCGAGCACGCTGCGCATCAGGCGCTGCGGCTGACGCCCTGGCGACGGACTCACTGCCGCTCCGAGAAACGTACGCCGCGGCCTGGGGGCGGCGCGCCGATGTGCCCCGAGTCCCTGGTGGGCCACGCAACTCCCCTCGCGATTGCAAAGGCAAGCGACCGGACAAGTATGGCCGCCGCCCGGCCCCTCGGCAACTGGACGTGTGACGCAGCGCGGGCGGAGCCAGCGCCGGCCCGCAGGGCCAGCGGCGGGCGGTACTACGCGCGCATGGCGGCGGTCACCTCTGCAGTGGACGCCACTCGCCCGAGGCGCGGGAAGACACGCGACAACCCCAGACCAGCGGTGGCATCGCTCACGTCGCGGGCCGCCGACGGCCTTAACCCCGGCGCTCAAGCCTGGTTGTAGAACCCCTTCGTGCGCAGGCCCACGGTGGCCTCACCGGAGAGCTCAACGTTGTGCGGCGCCAGCACCAGGATACCTCGGTCGATGATCTGCAGGCTGCCCTCGAGGGCGTACGTGAGCCCGCTGCAGAAGTCGATGAGACGTTTGGCGAGCGCCGCCTCGCAGTCCTGCAGGTCGACGATCACGGGCGCATCCTGGCGGAACCGGTCGGCGATCTGCTGGGCCTCGTCGAAGCTCTGCGGCGTCACGAGGCCGAACTCAAGGCGCTGGGGGCGTACCAACGCAAGAGGGCGCGACGCGACGTCGTGTCCGGCCCACCGCCGTGCGGAGGGCTCCGGCGCGTAGATATCGTCGAAATCGTCTCCGCGGTGCAGGCGCCCCGCAGCGCGCCGCTCCTCGTAGGGGTCGCCGCTCTCCGCGTGGGTATCTTCTTCGTAATCGTCGTACTGGTCACCGGCGCCGAAACGGCCGACGACCTTGCGCAAAGACTGAGCCACACCCATGGACCCTCCAGCCTTGATCGCCCCACGAGGCACATCAGTGCACTCCGGCGCGCCTCGTTGACGGCAAACACTCTCGCAGAGTTGTTTCGCCACCGGCGCGGCGTTGCCTTCACAGCCGCCCACGCCGTTTCCGCCGGCCGAGGGTAGCCGCGACGGTTCGCCGGGTACAGGGGACCGAGACCACGAGAGGAGCAAGCATGAAGTCCATCGACGATTTCCTCGACGAGAAGACGCTTATCGACCTGGCCTCGCCGAGGGCTTTCATCGACGGCGCCGCGACGGCCGAGCACGGGTCGGTACGCCTCTTGCAGCGCGACGCCCAAAGTCTTCGCGGCCAGGTAGAAGATACCGAGATCTACGAAGCCGAGCTGCGCGTGCAGAACGGCCGGCTCGTCTGGTCTTGCACGTGCGGCGAGGCCGGCGACCTTCTCTGCCGGCACCTCGTGGCCACCGCCCTCACAACATGGCCGGACGAGCCGCCCAGCGAAGAGGCCTCGGGCTGAAGAGCACGCCGTGGCCCTGATCGAGCGCACCCGCGCGCGCCTCTTCGGCGGCACCAAAACGCCGCTCACACCGTTGCGCAAGCCCCTCTCGGAGTGCCGCCTGGCGCTGGTCGCAAGCTCCGTGTGCCTGGCCTATCCCGGGCAGCGCGGCGGCGTGACCGTCGGCAAGCCCCGTCTACACATCATCGAGGGTGCCATAGACACTGCCGAGCTGCGCGGCCGACCGCGCTTGCGCGCCGACGTGGAGGCTGTTGCGGCCGGCGTCGGCAGCGACGCCGGCGCGCCCGACACCGCCAACCTCGATCGCAACCTGGCACTCGCCCTGGACCGCCTGCGGGAGACCGTGACCGAGCGGCGCCTGGGAGCTCTGGGCCATCGCCACCTGGCCGTGTGCGGGCCCATGGCAGCCTCCGCGCGCGCCCTGCGCAAGGCGGCACTGCGGGCGGCCCATCTGCTCGAGGGCGAGGCGCTCGACGCGGCGCTACTCGTGCCTACCTGACCGCTGTGCAGCCAGTCCGTGGGACTGGTGGCCATAGAGCTCGAGCGGCGCGGCGTTGCGACGGTGGCGCTGCAGCTCCTGCACAGGGTCGCCACGGAGGTGCGCCCGCCGCGAGCTCTGTGGGTGCCGTTCTGGCACGGTTACGCGCTGGGAGACCCTGACCAACCGGCTCATCAGCGGGCCGTCATCGAGGCCGCTTTCGCAATGCTCGAAGACGCGCGCCTGCGGGCGCCCGCGCTGCGCGATTTCAGGCAGAGCTGAGCTCCAGAAGAGCCTCCATACGGGCCGCCGATCTCCAGGGCCAACAGCGTGTGCGTCACGGTCCGTCCTGCCCTTGACGCCGATGGCAGAGGTGGTCAAGAATCGGCCGCGATGGACCGATACAGCCACACGATGGAACCCCCGTCTGCACAGCGCTGGCTGCGCGTACAGCAGGCAGCCGACCTCCTCGGCGTCAGTGCGACAACCGTGCGCCGCTGGGCCGACGACGGCCGGCTGCTCGGCCAGCGCACGCCGAGCGGCCAGCGGCGGTTCCGTCTCGACGACCTCACGGCGGTCGTGACACCCGCCGCGCAGCACGGCCCTTCAGCCGACGTGGCTGAGCCCGGGTGCCGGGGAGACCGACCACAGCGCTCCAGCGACGCCGAGCGCCGCTACCAGCGCCTGCTCGAGACGAGCCTCGAGCTGGCGTCTACGCTTGACATCGGCGAAGTGTTGCAGTCGGCGGCACGACGCCTGGGTGCTGCCCTGGAGGTTCCCGACTGCGACGTGTACCGGCTTGAGGACGACCGTCGTTTGGTGTGCGTCGCCGCCCATCAAGAAGACTCTCAAGACGCCTGGTGGGTGGGCGAGGAGTTCCCTCTCGACGACTACCCGTGTTCCATCCTCGCCGTCGAGACACAGCACGCCGTGGCCGTGAGCTCTCTTGACGACCCGCGGCTCGGCCCGGCGGAACGCGCGGAGATGCGCAGGTACGGCCAGCGCAGCTGCGTGGTGCTGCCACTGCTTGCCCACGAGCGCGTGGTCGGACTCGTCGACCTCTTCGCCCACGAAGAACGCAAGTACACCGGGGAGGAGATCGCCGCCGCGGAGGTAGGCGCGCAACTCGTGGCCCTCGCCCTCGATCACGCCCAGCTCTACGAGGAGGTCAAACGCCTCCATCTAGGGAATCTGCGGGCCCTCAGCTCGGCGCTCAGCGCCAAGGACTACTACACCTTGGGCCACGCCGGCCGGGTGGCCGCCTACGCCGCTCTCCTGGGGCGTGAGCTGGGCTGGCCCGACGCACGGCTCGAGCTACTCCAGAACGTCGCCTTCCTGCACGATATCGGCAAGATCGGAGTCTCTGACCGCGTGCTCCTCAAGGGTGGGCCGCTAACCTCGGAGGAGTGGGAGCTGGTGCGTCAGCACCCGGGGATCAGCGCCGAGATCGTGCGCCCGCTTTTCGACGATGCGCTGGTCGCCGGCGTGCGTTACCACCACGAACGGTTCGACGGTAGCGGCTACCCCGACGGCCTGAGCGGCAAGCAGATACCCGTCGTGGCGCGTGCCCTGTGTACGGTCGACTGCTACGACGCCATGGCCAGCGAGCGACCATACCGACGTGCCCTCACATATCGGCAGAGCCTGGCCGAGTTGCGCCGTTGCGCCGGCACCCAGTTCGACCCCCAGATGGTCGATGCGTTCACGCGGGTACTGCGGCGCCTTAAGCGCCGCCGGGCCGCGGTCGACGCTATCGCGCTCGAGGCCGCCGCCCTCGTCGACCCCGTGGCACACGCCGCGCTGCGCTCGCGCGACGATGAGGCCCGCCCCGAGTACCGCGAGATGGTCGCCGCCTTGCGCGCGCTTCGCAATGCGCATCCCGACGTACGCTTCATCACGACGTTCGCCATGGCTGGCGACCTCTGCATCGCGGTATTGGACACCGGCGAAACAGAGAGCGAGATCTCGCATCTCGGCGACCGCTGGCTGCCCCACGACGAGCTCGCCGTGGTGCTCGCCGGCGAGCAACCCGAGGCCAACGTCCTGAACGCCGACGACTTCGGCGTGTGGATCACGGGCCTCGCCGCGGTGCGCGACGCCCGGGGCAAGATCGCAGCGGCAGTCACCGTTGACGTGCCGGCCATCGCCTGGGCCCCTGCCCTGCAGCAAGACCAGGCGCACACGTTGACGGCAATACTCCAGGCGGCCGCCATGCGTTACAGCCGGGCTGAGGTGGAGGCGATCACCGATGGGCTCACCGGCCTGTACAACCACCGCTACTTGCACGAACGCCTCGGTGAGGAGCTGCGGCGCGCGAGCCAGCGCGACGGCAAGGTGTCGCTGCTCTTCCTCGACGCTGATCGGTTCAAGGCGTACAACGACGCCCGCGGGCACAAAGCCGGGGACGAGGCGCTTTGCCGCATCGCCCGTGTCACCGAGTCGGCGGGCCGCAGGGTTGATCTGGCGGCGCGCTACGGCGGCGAGGAGTTCGTGCTCGTGCTCATAGACACCGACGGAGCGGGGGCCGCGTCCGTTGCCGAGCGCATCCGCGCGGAGGTGGAGAGCGTGTGCGCCGCCACGGGCCACCCGCTCACCGTGAGCATCGGCGTCGCCACCTACCCCGACGATGCCACCGCTAAGGACGAGCTGCTCGACAAGGCAGACTGGGCCATGTACGCCGCCAAACGAGCCGGGCGTAACCGCGTGCTCGTGTTCTCCGACGGCCTGGTGCGCGAGGAGACCTGGCTCTCGCGCCACGGTAGATAGACGGCGATCATCCGGCAAGCCCGGCGCGACGGCCCGCGCGGCGCCACGACCGGCGACCCGAGGGCTGCGGCACGCCGCCGCCGGCGCGACGGCTACTAGGCTCCCAGGCGAGATGAGGCTCCTGTCTCACCAGGACCTGCCCGGAGCCGTCGATACTAGCAACAAAGCCCGCTCACGAACCGCGGTTCCTGCGCCCTGAGATCGGTGAGGAGGCCAATCCTTGCAAACAGCCCAGACATTCACACTCTGCGAAGTTATCCAGGGCCGCTTCGAGGCACGTTGCGTCGCCGCCGACGGCACTCGCTATCTCTGGCACCGCGACGTGGGCATCAGGGTGGATCCCAACACCCTCGCCACCACGCTCATCAACGACCCCGCCGTGCTGCCCAGCGGGCCGTGGGTGGCAACCGCGCTCGGTGAGGTCGAGTTGCGCGAGCAGTGACCTCCGCGGTCGACCGCAGGGCCCGCGGACGGCCGCGCCGGTGGGAGCGACGATGCCTCAGGAGCCCCAGGCTGTGGTCCTGCAGGCCGGCGCGGCGCAGGGCCAGCACTCCAAGGGCGTGGTCCTGCGGGCCGGCCGCGGCACAGGGCCAGCGCGCCCCCAGGGGGACGCTCACTAACGTTCGCTCGCGCTCGGCAGGCAGGCCCCTACTCAGACGGGTTCTTGACGAATGCGGCTACGTCCGCAATCGTCAATCCCGGTCGTGAGCAGCGGCCGCCTCGCAAAGCCCCCTGGGGGCGCGCTGCCCCCGCGCCGCGCCGGCCGCGGTCGCCTGGCAGCAGGCGCTGCCGCTGGCGTCCGTGCGGCAGCGCCCAGCGCGCGCCGGTGCTCTTCCTCTCAGAGGCGGCGCCGGTGCCCTGCGTGGCCGAGGCGCGCGAGCGCGCTGGCGCCTCGCGGGAAGCTTGCGAGGCGGTCGCTGCCGAGGTCAGGGGTTGACGATGGCGGGGAGGCCGCAAGCGGCCAGATCCGCCTTCGTCAAAAACCTGCCGAACAGCGGCCAAGCTTGCCGAGCCGAGCGAACGCAAGTGAGCGTCTTCCCGCGAGGCGCCAGCGCGCTCGCGCGCCGTCTGCGCAGACCTGAGCGAACGGCGGACTGTCGAGCCGAGCGAACGCAAGTGAGCGCTCTGCCGTGCCCCACTGCCCCCGCGCCGCGGCGGCCTTGCGAAACCTCCAACCCAGGCGGCGCCTCGACGCGGGGCGTCCGTCTCAGCCTGCGGCGCGGCCGGCGTATGCTACACTTCTCGCCTCCGGCGGGCCACGCCGCGCCGCGCTCGCCGGCGGCCAGCAGGCAAGTGGCTAACCGGCGCCTCCGCCGGCGTCGCGAACGTTCGCCAGAGTGCACGAAGATGGGGAGATCTTCATGAAGAAGCTCGTGGTTGCGTCCGTCTTGCTCGGCGCGGGACTGCTTCTCGTCGCCTCGCTGGCGGCGGTCGGCAAGTCCTCCGCGCTGGCGTCATCTCCGACCGCGAGTTCAGCGCCGGTCACCACAGCGTCCGCGTCTTCTTCGCCCACAGCGACGCCCACGGCGACACCCTCCCCTACGCCTACGCCGCCGGCGCCGTTGCGGGTGGTCGCGGTTGCGCCGCGGAGTAACGCCCGGCAGGTCTCTCCGGCAACTGCGATCACGGTGCGGTTCTCGGCGCCGCTGGCCGCCGACACCCACTTCCCGCGCCTGTCGCCGACGATCCCGGGCACGTGGCGCGTCGTCGATTCGTCAACCCTCGTCTTTCGACCCACCGGGCATCTGCCCATCTTCACCACCGTGATCCTCTCCATTCCGCCCGGCTCAGCCGGGGCGCACGGCAGCGACGGCGGCCGGCTGGCCGCCAAGTTCACCACGTCGTTCGGCGTCAAAGGACCGTCTTCGCTGCTGCGCCTGCAGCAGCTTCTGGCCGAGGTGGGCTACCTTCCCTTGCGCTTCCGGCTCACGACCGGGCAGAAGGGCTCGGCTGTCTCCAACGAGCCTCGCAACGCCGACCTGATCTCCTTGCAGCCTCTCAAGGGCTTGTTCAGCTGGCGCTACAGCCACATCCCCAGCTCCCTGTCGGCGCTCTGGAAGCGCGGCCAGCGCACCGCACTCCTCGAGGGCGCCATCATGGCCTTCGAGTCGGCTCACGGCCTGGCCGCCGACGGTGTGGCCGGTCGTGGCGTGTGGATCACCCTGCTGAAGATGGCGGCCGCGCACAGTCAGCGCATCGTCGCCTACGACTACATCGAGGTCTCGGCGAGCCTCCCTGAGACGCTCCGGGTCTGGCGCAGCGGGCGGGTGATCTTCACGAGCCGCGCCAACACGGGCATTGCCTCGCGTCCTACGGCCAAGGGCACCTTCCCCGTGTATGCGCGCTACCGCTCCACCACGATGAGCGGCACCAACCCCGACGGCACCCACTACTCCGACCCCGGCGTGCCCTATGTGGCGTACTTCAACGGCGGCGATGCCGTGCACGGCTTCCTGCGCCCTGGCTACGGCTACCCGCAGAGTCTGGGCTGCGTCGAGCTGCCCTACTCCGCCGCTGCCGTGGTGTTCAAGTACGACCCCATCGGAACGCTGGTCACGGTGTCGTGAGCGGACGCCTCCCGCCAGCCGCCGAGCCAGTCGCCTCCACGGCGTCGGCCGAGACGGCCGGTCTTGGCTCGTCGTCCAAGCTGAACGTGCCGACGGTGAGCACGCACACGCAGGCAGCGACCACGGCACTGTCGTAACGCCGCCCGCTGCCTGACCGTATCTCCTCCAGAGCCGCCTCGCAGCCGAGCGCCGCACGGTAAGGCCGGTGCGAAGCCATCGCCTCCACCACGTCGGCCACCGCCACGATGCGTGCCTCGAGAAGGATGTCGTCGCCCTTCAGGCCATCCGGGTAGCCTGAGCCGTCGAGGCGCTCGTGATGCTGGCGTGCCACCTCGGCCACCGGCCAGGGGAACTCGATGGCCCGCAGTATCTCGTAGCCCGCCGCGGCGTGCCCCTTGATGAGCATGAACTCGTTCTCCGAGAGCCGGCCGGGCTTGCTGAGTATCTCGGCGGGCACGATCACCTTGCCCACGTCGTGCACCATGCCCGACACCCTTATGCCGGCGACGGCGTCTTCGCCCAGGCCGAGCTCCACGGCGATCGCGCTGGCGAGCTCGCTCACGCGGCGCTGGTGACCGGCAGTGTACGGATCGCGCAGCTCCACGATGCCGGCGATCGCAGCGATCACCTCCTCGCTCATGGCCTGCTGCCGCGCGAGACTTGCGATCAGGCGTTCCTCCGCCTGTTTCATCTCGGTGATGTCGCTCACCACGTGGATACCGCCGGCAAACCGCCCTTCGGCGTCGAACACCGGCTGAACGGTCTCGCGCAGCCAGCGATCGTCCTGGCGCAGAACAGTCGACTCAGGTCTGCCCGTGCTGCGGGCGCGCTCGTACGGACACTCCGCGACGAATTCCTGGGCGGCGTGAAAGGCCTCGAAGCAATGGGTACCTACCATCCCGGCACAGCTCATGCCGGCGTACTCGGCGCTGGCTCGGTTGCAGCGCACCACGATGCCCGCGGCGTCGAGCACGCAGACCGAGTCGTGCATGGCGTCGAACGTCTGACGCCACTCAGACGCCGCCAGCGTGAGCTTCTCCTCTGCCTCGTGCTGCTCGGTAACGTCTTGTATGAAGCCCTCGAGCACGCGCACCGCGCCGTCGCTGCGTTTGACGGCAACACCCCGCTCCCACACCCACTTGACCGCGCCGGTGGCCGTTACTATCCGGTACGTGCAGGTCCATGGCACATCGCCGTCGATCGCCGCCCGGATCTGTTGCCTCAGCGGCTCTGCGTCGTCGGCGTAGACCAGATCGGCGTAGGCCACGCCGGCGTTGCCGATCAGCGCCTGCGGCGCGTAGCCGGTGAGCGCCTGACACCCCTCGCTCACGAAGCGCTCGGTCCAGTCCTCGTCGTCGGCACACTGGTAGGCCATGCCGGGGAGGTTGCTCATCAGCGTGCTCAGCTCGGACTCGGCGTGCCGCCAGCGAGCCGAGAGCCATGCCACGCTCTCGGCCAGGATGACGCAGGCGAGGCCCACGTAGACCACCGAGATGAGCGGCAGGGACGAGGCCTGGTGGGTCGGGTAGAGCGGGGCAACGTAGGCGATCGCGAAGAACGGCAGCGCCCACAGGCTCCTGCCCTGCGGTTGGCACATCCCAATCCAGGCGAACACGATCAGGAAGAACAGGCTCCACTCCCAGGGGTCCTGCCCGCCCGCGACGTTGCTGACAGCGATGCAGAGAAGCGCCACCGGCACCAACCAGAAGGTGGCGCGGCGCGACCAGCGATGCCAGGGCAGGAGCCAAACGCCGATGCCGACCAGCGCGACGCTCAAGCCGATCACGACGATCAGCCCGGGGTTCAGACCGTGGACGGACGGCTGCGGCGCCGACACGAGGTCGACCGCGCCGCCGATGATCAGGAGCACTGCCGCGGAGCGTGCCGCCAGAGTAGTGGAGATTCCCAGCTGGCGGCCGTCGTGGCCGGCTGGCCGGGCGTCCGCGCGAGGTCGGTGAAACAGAGCAGGCAGGGGCACTAGTTCCTCTCTCCGCATCGGGGGCGTCAGCCTTGGCCCTGGCCCCGCGAGCCTGAGGCCGTGTAGCAAGCTCCGCGACTCCTCGAATTCTTCCCTCCGCCCTTCTATCGGCCGGACGCCGCAAAAGGCTGAACCATTCGCCCGAGCCCCGCGGCTCGGCCGCCGAGGTACGTCGCCGCCAGCGTCAGTGCATGACGGCCACGATCCCCTTACTCGTGTACACCACCGCGACCGCGGCGAAGACGGCGAGCAGCACCCGCCGGTGGTGAGCGGTCAGCCAGCTCTTGGCGCGGGCCATTTCGCTGGCCGTTAGATCGGGCATGGCCACCGTCGCCAGCAGGGGAATCGCCGGCGTGCACGCGGCGATCGCGATGAACAGCGCCAGCACCGTGAGAGCCTGCACCCGGCTCACCCCGGCGTGCAGGATATCGGTGAGGGCCGGAGCCTCCATCTCGTAGTTCACAAGCAAGACGCCCACGGCGGCCGCGCCGGCCGGCCCCAGCCTGCCGATAAGGCGCATCCAGCGCGGCTCGCGCTCAGCGTCGCCCGGCGCCGGCCGACGCAGCGAGAGGACGAGAAAGGCGGCCAGGAAGCCGAGCCCGATCAGCAGCCACAGCACCTCGATGAGGTCTTCCGCCGATCCTCCGTTGGCCAGCGCGCGCGCCGGCACAAGGACGAGCACAACGCCGCCGAAAAGCGCCATCACGACGATCAGAGTGGTGATGTAGGCGACACCGTTGACCACCGGTCGCCGCGACCCGGCGATGATCAGCGCCGCAAGGATGGGCAGCGGATTGATCGCGATGCCAACAGCGACCGGGACGACCTGCAACAGCAGAAGGTCCATAGACTATGACTTCCTCGAGGCCGTGGCGTCAGGCCACGACGAAGGGTTCGGTGCCCCACGGCGAGGCGGCCACGGCGTCGGCTACAGCCTGCGCATCGTTGCCGCGTCGAAGGGCCGCCAGGATGCCTTCGTAGTCTCCATTGAACAGTGTGGCGAGAGTCGCCGTGAACCCCTCCGTCCAGCTCGTGTACGCCTTCACTCCCACCCAGTTCATGCTGGTGGCCCCAGGCTCCGGCATCGTCGTATCGAGGGGGTTGCAGGTCGCGCCGTTGTACCAGTTGCCGCCCTCGGCCATCTCCCAGGCGACCATCGCCGCCAGGTTCGAGGACGTAAGCGGGAGGTGTGCGTCGGCAAGCAAGGCCTGCGCCCAACTCAGCGCGCGTAGGCGCCGGCAACGGAACCCGGCGATATGCCGGGGGGCAGCGCGTCGGCGGCGGCGGCGCGGGCGGCGGCGGCGCGGGCCGCGGCCGCCTTCGCGGCGGCGATCTGCGCCAGGATACGTTTCACCCTGGCCTTGGCGTTCTGCAGCATGGTGCGGCGTTGCTGCAGCGCCGCCTCGATCTGGGCCTGCTCCTGGGTCACCTGCGTGACCAGCTCCGCGGCCTGCGCCCGGTCGTTCACGAGCCGGGCCTGGCGCTGAGCGATCGCTCTCCTGGTCTGGGGTCAGCTGCCCCACCAGAGCCTCCCCCTCGTCGTTGATCCTCTGAACGAGGCCGACCCCGTTGGCGAGGTCGGAGAAGCTGCGTGCCTCGAGCAGCACGTTCAGCAGCTCGGTGGAAGGGGCCTTGTAGGCCGCTACGGCGCGCTCCGCCAGGTGCTGCTTCTCCAGGGCCAGCCGACGCACCGCCGCCGCGAGCTGCCGTTCGTTGGCGGCCACCTGGGCTTGCACTGCGATCAGGTCTTGCTTGGCGAGGGTGTAACGGCCGTCGGCGACCTTCAAGCGCCCATCGAGCACGCCGATGTCGTTCTGCAGCTTGACCGCTTGTGCCTTGGCGCCGGTCAGGGACGGCGCCGTCTTGGCGCCGGCGGCAAGCGGCGGCAGAAGGAACACGCCGGCGGCCAGTAGAGTCGCCATGAGCACGTGTCTGCGATGCATGTCATCGCCTCCTCGCGGCCGTCGCCCGCGACGTTGCGCCGGCGCTACTCGGCCGGCCGCGGCTGCGCGCCGCACGGCACGAAGCCGAGGCACAATAGCACGCCTGGCGGTCCGGGTTCAAATCGCGGGAGCCGGCCGGCGGGCGCGAAGGGCGGGAGGCAGAAAGCTACCCCAGGCTCATGGAACGCGAACCCGCCGCCGATATGCTCGGTGAGAGAGCGGGCGATCACTGGTGACGAGCAGGACGTCGCAAGAGGATGAGATGGACGTGAAAGACGCTGCGCAGCGCGGCGGCGCGCGGGGGCGCCGGCGGTTGTCGCTGCAAGAGGTTCGCGAGAGCGGCCTTCCCGCGCTCTTCTTCGAGTACGGCGACGCGCTCCTCTACCTCGATGGCCAGCTCTACAACGCCGCCGACTGGGTGGTCTCGGAGGTGAGCGCGGCACCGCAGCCGTTACCCGCCCAGATCCTCGAGAACGGCGTGGGCATCGAGTATGGCTGGCAGCACGCCGCCAATTGCACCTGCCGCTTCTGTGCGCCGCTCGACGGTGAACAGGAGAGCGCCGCGTAACGAACCCCGGCGCCAGCCGCCTCACGACGCTTCGTCGAGCGCCTCCTCGAATTGGCTCGCGTAGAGGTCGTAGTAGAAACCGCGCGCTTCCATGAGTTCCCTGTGGGAGCCCTGCTCGATGATGTGCCCATGGTCCATCACGAGGATGATGTCGGCGCCGCGGATCGTGGAGAGGCGGTGCGCGATGACGAAGCTCGTGCGGTCCTTCATGAGCTCAGCCATCGCCTCTTGGATGAGCACCTCGGTGCGGGTGTCGACCGAGCTCGTGGCCTCGTCGAGGATGAGGATGTCCGGGTCGGAAAGGAACGCCCGGGCGATGGTGAGCAGCTGCTTCTCGCCCTGCGAGACGGCCGTGGCATCGTCGTCGAGGACTGTGTCGTAGCCGTCTGGCAGCGTGCGCGCGAAGTGGTCGACGCGGGCGGCGCGCGCGGCCGCCATGATCTCGTCGTCCGTCGCACCCTCGCGGCCGTAGGCGATGTTGTCGTGGATGCTGCCGCTGAACAGCCAGGTGTCTTGCAGCACCATGCCGAACAGGTCGCGCAGGTCACTGCGCGTCATGTCGTGGGCGTCGACGCCGTCGACCAGGATGCGGCCGTGGTCGATCTCGTAGAAGCGCAGGAGGAGATTGACGAGGGTGGTCTTGCCGGCGCCCGTGGGGCCGACGATGGCCACGGTCTCGCCAGGCTTCACGTCGAGTGAGAGATCGTCGATGAGCGGCGTGTCGGGCAGGTAGCGGAACGACACATCTTCGAGCGTGATATGGCCGCGCGTGTGCTCGAGAACGACCGGCGTGACCGGGTCGGCCTCCTCCTCGGGCTCGTCGAGCAGCTCGAACACGCGCTCGGCCGAGGCCGCCGTGCTCTGCAGCACGTTCATGATGCTGGCCGTTTGCGTGATCGGCATGGTGAACTGGCGCGCGTACTGGATGAAGGCCACCACGTCGCCGAGCGAGATGCGGCCCGTGGCGACCATGAGGCCGCCGACCACGGCGACGGCGACGTAGTTGAGGTTGCTCACGAAGTTCATCACCGGGAGGATGATGCCGCTGATGAACTGCGCCTTGAAGCTCGCCTCGTAGAGCTGCTCGTTCTGTGCGTCGAAGGTGGCGATCACCTCGTCCTGGCGGCCGAAGACCTTGACCACGTTGTGGCCGCTGAACATCTCCTCGACGTGGCCGCCGAGGTCGCCGGTGTGCTGCCACTGCGCCGCGAACTGCCTCTGCGAGAACTTGGCGATGAAGAGCGTGAGCACAAACGAGAGCGGCACGGCCAGCAGCGAGATTAGCGCCAGCAGCCAGCTGATGGTCAGCATCATGATGAGCACGCCGATGATCGTGAGCACCGACGTGATGATCTGTGTGATGTTCTGCTGCAGGGTCGCCGAGATGTTGTCGATGTCGTTGGTCATGCGGCTGAGCACGTCGCCGCGGGAGTGGTCGTCGAAGTACTTGAGCGGCAGCCGGGCGAGCTTGAGGTCAACATCGCGGCGGAGGCGGAACATGGTGCGCTGCGCGGCGCCAGCCATGAGGTACTGCTGCCCCCAGCCGAACAGCGCGCTCAAGACGTAGATGCCGACGAGCAGCAGCAGGGTGCGCCCGAGGGCGCCGAAGTCGACGCCATGGCCGGGGTTCAGGTGCATCGCCGACAGCATGTCCGCCAGCGTGGACTCGCCCTTGAGCTTGAGCCCGGTGACGGCCTGCGCCTGCGTCACACCGGCCGGGAGCTGCTTGCTGACGACGCCCTGGAAGAGGATGTTCGTGGCGTTGCCCAGGATCTTGGGGCCAATAACGGCGAAGGTCACGCTCACGACGGCGAGCAGCAGCACGGCGACGATGAGCGCGCGCTCGGGCCTGAGCATGCCCACGATGCGCTTTAGTGTGCCGCGGAAGTCCTTAGCCTTCTCGGTCGGCCGAGCGAGTGCCCCGGCGGGTCCGCCGCCGCCTGGACCGCCGCGGCCGGGTCCGCCCATGCCGGCGGGCGGACGCGGCGGCTGGTTGCCCCGCGGCGAGTTGCCTTGCGGGCTGCTCATGCCACGCCCTCCGCGCCGAGCTGCGACTCCACGATCTCGCGGTAGGTCGTGCTAATCTCGAGAAGCTCTTCGTGGGTGCCCTCGCCGACGATGGTGCCGTCCTCGAGCACGATGATCTGGTCGGCGTGCATGACGGTGCCCACGCGCTGGGCGACGATGATCACCGTCGAGTCGGTCGTCTCCTTCTTGAGGGCCGCACGCAGGCGCGCGTCGGTCGTGAAGTCGAGCGCCGAGAAGCTGTCGTCGAAAATCTGGATTTTGGCCTGCTTGGCGAGTGCCCGGGCGATCGCGAGCCGCTGGCGCTGCCCGCCGGAGACGTTGGCACCGCCCTGGTCGACCGCTGCCTCGAGCCCCTCGGGCATCTCGGCGACGAAGTCGGTGCCCTGGGCGGTCTCGAGGACGCGCCAGAGCTCCTCGTCGGAGGCCTCCTCGTCGCCGTAGCGCAGGTTGTCCGCCACCGTGCCGCTGAACAGGAACGCCCTCTGCGGCACGAGCCCGATCCTGTGCCAGAGGTCTTGCTGCTCGCAGATCCCGAACGTCCACGCCGTCCACGAAGCACTGCCGCCGGTGACATCGTAGAAGCGCGGGA
This sequence comes from uncultured Thermoleophilia bacterium, assembly GCA_963848545.1. Taxonomy (GTDB): domain Bacteria; phylum Actinomycetota; class Thermoleophilia; order UBA2241; family UBA2241; genus CAIXSE01. Next base: position 15,957 of record CAWKEZ010000021.1, on the reverse strand, counting down.
TCAGGTTGATGAGCGTGCTCTTGCCACTGCCTGTGCTGCCCACGATGGCGGTGACCTCGCCGGGCTCAGACGTGAAGCTGATATGGCTCAACACCGGGTCTTGGGCGCCAGGGTAGCGGAACTCGACGTCGCGGAACTCGATGTGACCCCGCACGGGCGCGTCCAGGACCGGCGTCTCGGGATCGGTGACCGACGGCTCGGCGTGCAGCACCTCCAGGATGCGCTCGGCCGAGGCGGAGGCTCGTGGCACCATGACGAGCATGATCGTCGCCATGAGCACCGACATGAGGATCTGCAGGATGTACGTGAGGAAGGCGGTGAGGTCGCCGATCGGCATGCCGTGGTTGGCGACCTGTATGCTGCCGAACCACATGATGGCGACCGTGGACAGGTTCAGGATCAGAGTAAGAGTCGGCATCATGACCGCGAACAGCCGCGTCACCCGCAGCGTCGTCTCGGTGAGGTCGGCGTTGGCCGCGTCGAAGCGCTGCTCCTCGTAGCCGACCCGGTCGAAGGCGCGGATCACGCGCACGCCGCTGAGCACCTCGCGTGTGACCTGGTTGATGCGGTCGATCTTCTTCTGCATCGACCTGAAGAGCGGCAAGGCGCGGGTCACCACGAGCCCGATGAAGACGCCCATGATGGGCACCGCGACGAGGATCACGCTCGACAGCGGCACGTCGAGGCGCAGCGCCATGATGATGCCGCCAATGGCCATGATCGGCGCGGCGAGGGTCAGGTTGAGCATCATTAGCACCACCATCTGCACCTGCTGGACATCGTTGGTCGAGCGTGTGATCAGCGAGGGCGTGCCGAAGCGGTTCAGCTCGGCCTGCGAGAAGCTCTCGACCTTGCGAAAGAGGAGAGCGCGCACGTCACGGCCGAAGGCCATGGCCGTCTTGGAGCCCCAGTAGACGGCGATGACGGTGGCGATCACGAGCACCAGGGTGACGCCGAGCATGAGGGCGCCCGTGACCATGATGTAGTGCGTGTCGCCCTTAACCACGCCGTTGTTGATGATGTCGGCGTTCAGCGTGGGCAAGTACAGGTTGGTGATGGCCTGCACGAACAATAGGCCCAGCACCAGGCGATCTGACGCCAATACGGCGTCAGGCGCTCTCTGAGTAATGCGATCACGCAGGGACCTTCGCGGAGCCGCGTGGCGGGGCAGGCGACGCGGCAGATCCGGCGTCGGCGCCCGAGGGTTCCGCGGCGTGCCCCACCTGGCGCGCCGCGAGAGCCGCCTCGGTATTGCCGCTCAGAGCGTCCAGCAGCCGCTCGAGTTGGCGCCGGTCGTCTTCGCTGAGCCCACCGAAGGTCTCGTTGATGAGGGCCGCCGAGACGGCCCGCAACGCGAGCTCGAGCTTGCGCCCGGTCGCGGTGAGATGCACCCGCGTGAGCCGCTGATCGGTCTCGTCCGGCCGGCGCTCGATCGCGCCGGCCTTCTCCATCGCCTGCAACATCTTGGTGACGGTAGGTCGCGCCAGGTGCAGGGCAGCGGCTAGATCGCGCTGCGTGATGCCGTCGTTGGCCGACAAGAAGCGCAGGCAGATCGCCTGGCCGGGGTGGCTGTCGTGGCCGGAGAGCGCCGCGATCATGAGCTGGCGGTGAAGCCGCAGGGCGCGCAGGAAGGCGCGAAAGACGTGCGCCGACAGCTCGTCAACGCCGTCGAGTTCTTCGAGTGAAAGCTTGAAAGCCGCGTGGGCTGTGGTCACAAAGCCGCTCCCTGGGCTGCCGGGATGGGCAGGACCTCAGGATATTAGCCTACTAACGATTAGCACGCAAACACGATCCGCGCGCCTCAGGCGACTGTGGCGCGCGGCGCGCCCGTCACCTCACGAGCCCACCTTCGCGATACGATCCCAGCCCGTTGAACGGGTCGTTGGCGGCCAACTCGCGGTGAAGGGCGGCCAGCCGAGGCAGGCCCTCGGCCTGCGAAGGGTCGGCCGGTACGTCGGCGTTGAGCATCGTGACGAGGATCGCGAGCAACCCCCCGGGGCCTACCATCAGCTCGAAGATGCGCGCCTGGCAGGGCCAATCCGCGACCGCCGACGTGGATACCTCCCAGAAGCCCGCCGTGCGGCCCGTGGCGTCGGGCCGCGCCCATACCTTGTTGGCGTGGCGATGGCCGTTGCCCCATAGGACGACGTTGGGGAACCGGTGCAGCAGCGCCTCGACCTCCGCGGCAAGTATTCGCGGCCGATCGTCCTCGAAGCCCGATGCGTCGTAGCGCTCGTTCACAAGATCGTCGCGGCAGTGATGCGACATGACCACGATCAGATGATCGCGGATCTCCGCGGCGTGCACCCATCGGCCGTCGCCCGCGAGGTAGCGCGAGCTCACCTCGACGAGGCGCTCCTCGAGCCAGCACCGCTGACGGCGACCGATGCTGCCTTCGAAGAACCCGTCCATGTTGGTGGTGTCGAGGATTACGAAACGGATCGGTACGGAGCCGTCACGGAGGTCGTGGACACCCCAGGCCACCCCGTCGCCAGGCTCCGCCGGCGAGAGGCCGTGGCCGGTGGGCAACCCGGACGCGCGCCCCACCGCCGCGACGAACTCCTCGCGGCCGACGATTCGCCGCGCGGCGTTGGCCGGCACGAGGCGGGTCGGGCCGTTCAAGAACAGCTCGGGGGCACCGTGGAACTCGTCGGCGTGAGCGACGGCGTCGAAGCTCGGCGGCAGGGCGACGGGCTTGCGCGCGCCCGGCCCCGCGCGCCTCCCCGACCCAGCACGCGGTCGAGCGTAGTCGGCGGCATCACCAAAGCGCTGACCCGGCGCTCCGCCGCTCAGCGCGCGAGCAGCCTGACGCCGGCGGGATCTACGCTCACGCCGACGCGCGTCTCCGGCGGCATGGCCAGGGCGCGAACGCTCGGCACGTCGGCCACGAGATCGCCGAGGTCCGAGGCCAAGCTCACGCGAGTAACCGAGCCGAGGAAGGTGTGCATCACGACCTTGCCCTCAAAGACGCCGTCGGGCACGGGCATGCCATCGGCCAGCTCTTCGAGCGCGACGGATTCGGGCCGGATGAGCACCAGCACCGTGGACCCCGGGGCGCAGCCGTGTCCCTGCGCCACGCGGATGGGACGCTCGGCGGTGCCGACCTTCACAACCTCCGGATCCGCGAGCTTGCCGGCGAAGCCGTTCATGAGGCCCACAAAGTTGGCCACGAACTCGGTGCGCGGGCTGCGGTAGATGTCGGCGGGGGCACCCACCTGCTCCAGCTTGCCGTCCGACATTACGGCGATGCGGTCTGAGATGGACAGCGCTTCTTCCTGGTCGTGCGTCACGTAGATCGTGGTGATGCCCAGCCTGGTTTGCACGCGCCTGATCTGCTGGCGCAGGTCGACTCGCACCTTGGCGTCGAGCGCCGAGAGCGGCTCGTCGAGCAACAGGATGGCGGGCTCGATGGCCAGTGCCCGGGCGAGCGCCACGCGCTGCTGCTGCCCGCCGGAAAGCTCATGAGGGTAACGCTCGGCGCGGGCCGCCAGACCGACGAGCTCGAGCAGCTCCCCGGCGCGCGCCCGGCTCTTGTCGCGCGCGACCTTGCGCATGCGCAAGCCGAACTCGACGTTCTGCCGCGCCGTCATGTTGGGGAACAGGCTGTACGCCTGAAACACCATGCCCATGTTGCGCTTGCTGGCCGGCACCGCGGTAAGATCGCGTCCATCGACCAGCAGCTCGCCGCTGGTGGGTCGCTCGAACCCCGCCACGATGCGCAACGCGGTGGTCTTGCCGCACCCGCTTGGTCCGAGCAGCGAGACCAGCTCGCCCGATTCGACCGCGAGCGAGAGCTCGGCCAGGGCCGTAACCTCGCCGAACTTCTTGCTGATCCCCTGTAGGTCAAGCCTGGCCATGGGCTGCGCTCCTCATCGGCTGACCGCGGCACCCGTACCGCCTTCGAGCCGGCCACGGCGCCTGGACAGCAGGAACAGACCCATCATCGCCCCCCAGGTGAGGGTGAAGCTGATGATGGCCAGAGCGGCGGCCGGTTGTGCCTCGGTGTTGCCAATATAGTAGATGTAGACGGCGAACGTGTTGAACAGCAGAAGGCTCGAGATCGTGTACTCGCCCATGACGATGGCGAGCGTCAGAAAGGCGCCGCCGAGCATGGCCGTGCGAATGTTCGGCAGGATCACGAACGTCAAGGTCTTCCAGCCCGGAGCGCCCACGCTCTGGGCCGCCTCGGTGAGGGTGCGCACGTCGATAGCACGCATGCCCGCGTCCAGTGAGCGGTACGTGAACGGCAGAGCGAGGATCACGTAGATGAAGGCGAGGATCTGCGAGCTGCTGAGCAGCCACGGCATGACGTTGAAGGCGCCCGAAAGCCCCACCACCAGCGCCACCGGCGGCACCACGAACGGCAGGATCGAGATGATGTCCATGAGCGGCCGCAGTTGCGGCAGGCGCAGGTGTATCCAGTAGACCGTGGGCACCATGAGAACGAGACCGATGACCACGGTCTCGAGCGCCAGGCGCAACGAGAAGAGGAAGCTCGACCTGAACATGGGATCAGTGAAGATCTGCCCGTACCACTTGAAGCCGTAGGCGTGCTGGCCCGTCTCGAGGCTGAACTGCAAGGTGGAGTAGAGCGGGACGAGGAAGTACAGGGCGGCCATTACCAGCCATAACCACGTCCAGAACGACGGCCGGCGACGTGCGTGCGTGCCGCGCTTGGGCTGCTGCTCGGCGATCGCGGCTGGTGTGAGCGTTGTGCCCGTGTGGGGCGCAGGTACAGACATGCTCATCGCGCTACCGTAGCCATTTCGAGGCCCGCTGCTGCAGCAACACGTAGGCAAACACGGTCACGCCCACGATGACGATCATGCCGAACGCCAGAGAGTCGCCCAGCCGCGGGTTGGTGATCACCACGTTGCCCGAGAGCACCGAGCCGATGAGGATGGGCACCAGGTTGATGCCACCGCTGGCCAACGCATAGGGCGTCGCGTAGGCGCTGAAGGCGTTGCCGAAGAGCAGCACCATGGCGCCGGCGAGACCGGGGAGCAAAACCGGCAGCCCGACACGCCACCAGTACTGCGACTGGGTGGCCCCCAGGTTCTCGGCAGCCTCGCGCCACTCGCGCCGCAGTCCCTCCAACGAAGGCGCGATGATGAGGATCATGAGCGGCAGCTGGAAGTAGATGTAGACCAGCGACAGGCCGGCGAGGCTGAAGATCGTGAAGTGCGAATAGATGGGTATGCCCAGGTAGGCGAGCAGCACGGTAAGCACGCCGGTCGGTCCCAGGGTGGCGATGAAGGCGAAAGCCAGCGGAATACCCGCGAAGTTCGACGCCACTCCGCAGAACGTGGTGAGCAACGGCTGGATCCAGCGCGGTGCACGGCCGTGTACGGCCGCGTAGGCGACGAACAGCCCGAACAAGCCACCGCCTAGGGCGCTCACCACGCTGACCTGTATGCTGGCCACGAAGGCAGCCCGGTATTGCCCCGAAGCGAGGGCGCGCACGTTCTCCAGCGTGAACCCACCGCCGGCGCTCTGGAACGTCTTGAACACCAGGACGATGACGGGGATCGCCAGGAAGAACGCGGCGTAGGCGAAGAAGGGCAACACCACCGCCCAGGCGGCCAGCCCGCGCCGGTCGAACCGGGCGCGGCGACGCCTGCCCGCCTGACCGAGCGAGAGCGCCGGGGATGCGGTCTCGAGCTCGGTGCTCAAGACCGCATCCCCTTCCTGTACAACGTCATCGCTCATCGAGACGCGAGAAGCCGCTGCGGCGCTCTACTCCCGGCTGGCTCAGCCCGCAACCTTGGGCCCCCACTGCGCCGTGACCACCGTGGTGGCCGCGGCGATCTGGGCCTGCGTGGCGAACTGGATGCCGGCGTAGGCGGCCGCCGGCGGTAGCTGGGCGGTCACGGCGGCGGGGATCACACCACGCTTGGCCATGTCGGCGTAGCGCGCCGGATGGGTGTAGCCCTCGAGGTAGAGCAGCTGGCCCTCGTCGGAGTAGATGAACTCCTCCCAGAGGCGGGCGGCCTGCGGGTTGGGCGCCGTGGCGCTGATCGCCTGGCAGTAGAAGCCGCCGTAGACGCCGCTCGCGGGGACCGAGACCGTGTAGGGCGGGTTGCCAGCGAACTGCTTCTTGTTGGCCAGGTTCAGGTAGTCCCAGATGATGGCGATCGGCGTGGAGCCCTTGGCGATGTTGGCCGGCAGGGCGTCGGCGGGGATGAAGTTGCCGGCCTTCTTGAGCTTGGCGAAGAAGTTGATGCCGGGCTCGATGTCGTCGAGCGAGCCGCCGTTGGCGAGGGCCGCGGCATAGACCGCCGAGAAGGCGTCGTTGGCCGAGCGCGGGTCGCCGTCGATCGCCACCTGGCCGTGGTAGCGCGGGTTCAGAAGGTCGGACCAGTCCTGCGGCGGGGTCTTCTGCACGGTAGTGTTGGTGCCGAAGCTGATCACCCCGTAGTAGTCGCCGTACCAGAGCCCGGTGGGCTCCTTCATGGAGTCGGGGATGGTCGCCCAGGTGGCCACCTGGTAGGGCGTGAAGAGCCCCTGGCTGGCGCCGGCCACGGCGAACGAGGGGCCCACGTCGACCACGTCGGGGGCGCGCGACTGGCCCTTCAGGGAGACGATCGCCTGGTTCTCCTGGGCCGAGGTGTCGTTGGGCGCGGCGTTGGTGATGGTGATGCCGTACTTCGCCTGGAAGGTGCTGATGATCATGCCGTAGTTGGCCCAGTGGGGCGGCAGGGCGATGGTGTTGAGCTTGCCCTCGGCCTTGGCCGCCGTCTCGAGCGCCGCGAGGCCGCCGCTGGGCAGCGCCGTGGTGGCCGCCAGGGGGCTCGCCGAGGCGCCGCCCGAGCTGCTGCTGCTGCCGCAGGCGCCGAGCAGCGCCGGCAGGGCGCCCATACCGGCCACGGCGCCGGCGGCGAGGGCGCCACGCTGCACGAACTGACGTCGCGTGAGGCCGGACTGGTTGGAACCTGTACCTGGATGCTGACCTTCGCTCATCGTGTTCGATCCTCCCGCCCCGTGGGGCACGGTTGTAGTACGCCTTCGGATGCTCGCAGAGTCAGGGTGGGTGCGCCTCCCGCGTGTCGCCTCGATTCGCCCAGCCGCCACGACGCTCGAGGGCACGATGGGCGGCACGGGCGCAGTGTGACGCGGGCACGTGAACGCATCGCGAGCCGTGAGTTAGGTTTTGCGGAGAGTCCGATGTGTCTCGGTTGTTGACCCTAGGGCAGAGGCGCCGTCGAGGCTGTCGAGGCGCCGTCACACCCGCCGCTTCACGGCCGCGTCGGCGAGTACATCGGCGGCCTCGTTGAGTCGCAGGCCTACCACATCGAGGCGCCGCAGCAGCTCGCGTGACTTGAGAACGTCCATGGAGAGCCCGCCGCGAAACAGCCGCCCCAGCTCGAGGTCGTAGAGACGCCGGATCTCGTTGGCCGACTTCTTCGCGGCGAGCGCGCACTGGCCCGTGCCCCGGGGGTCGCTCGCCATGGCCTGCACAGCCACGTGCAGATCGCCGACACCGCTCGATGGTCTCGGCGAGCTGGTCCTCGAGGATGGCGACCAGAGAACCCGTGCCGCCGCGGCTGAAGTAGCGTGAAGGGTACGTTTATTGCGATTTGCGGCCGGCGACCTTCTGGCGGGGCCGGCCGGTGACGGTCGTCAGGCCGGCAGCAGGTCTCCCAGACGGCGTAGGACGTAGGTCGGCTGGATGGGCGAGCCCGCCAGGGAGGACTCAGAGGTGGCGCCGGTCAGCGGCAGCGCGGTAGACATGCCCGCCTCCCGGCCCATGAGGATGTCGGTCTCCAGCCGGTCGCCCGTCATCAGGCAGTCGGCGGCCGGCAGGTCCATGAGGTTCAGAGCGGCATCGATCATGTAGCCGGACGGCTTGCCGACCACGGCTTCGACCCGCGTGTCGGTGCAGGCCTCGATGGCGGCGATGACGGCGGCGCAGTCGGGCTCGCCGCCACCGGGGACCGGGCAGTAGCGGTCGGGGTTGGTGGCGAAGAAGCGCGCTCCGGCCCTGATGGCGTCAAAGGCGATCTGCAGCTTGCGGTAGACGAAGGTGCGGTCGAAGCTGGCGATCACGGCGTCGACGTCGTGCGCCTGCTCGGTCAGTTCGAACCCGCCGCGGCGCAGCTCCGCGCAGAGCGGCTCCTCACCGACCACGAACAGGCGCGCGCCCGGCATGCGCTGCTGGAGGAAGTCCACCGTCACCAGCGATGCCGTCAGGATATCGTCGATAGATGTCGGCACGCCCAGGCGGGTGAGCTTGGCGGCGTAGTCCTCGCGTGCGTGCGTGGGGTTGTTGCAGATGAAGATGGTGCGCGATCCGCGAGCGCGCAGCGCCGCCAGGGTCTCTCCCGCCGTGGGAAGCAGGGCCTCCCCCAGGTAGACCGTCCCGTCCAGGTCGAAGATGTAGCCGGCGAAGAAGTGCTCCGGCGTGGGCAAGGAGGAGTCCCCGGCGATCAACTTCCGCCGATCGTGGCGCGGATGACCTTGCGGCCTTCCTTCTCGAAAGCCGTCGCGACCGCCTCCTGGAGCTCTCGCCCGGGAGTGATGGAGACCATGTAGCCACCTCTGCCGCCGCCCGTGACTTTCGCCCCGAAGGCGCCGTGTTCCAGAGCGGTCCTGCACATGCCGTCCAGGATCTCGTGGGACATCCCCATGTCGGCGAGCAGCCGATGATTGTCCGAGGCGATCCTGCCCACGGTGCGCAGGTCGCCGGCCTCGAGCGCCTTCTGCATGTCGAAGCCCTGGGCCGTGATGGTGCCGAGACGCGCCGCGAACAGCTCGGGGTCGCCCGTCTTCTGCTCGTCGATGAACTCGTCCAGCGCCGCGGTGTTGACGCTGACGCCGCTGTTGGCCAGCACGATCTGGAAGGCCTCCGGGCTCTTGATCCGCTCGAAGTTCTGCTGCCCGTCCTTCAGCCAGAAGCGGAGCAGGCCGCCGTAGGTCGAGGCGGTGTTGTCGACTCCGCTCGCGACCCCGTGATAGGGGAACTCCCCCTGCCAGGCGGCGCGGTTGATGTCCTCGATCGAACAGCCCAGCTGGAACTCGGCGTCCAGGGCGCGCGCCAGAGAGACGCAGATGGCGGCGCTGGCGCCCACCCCGCTCCCGGCCAGCAGCGTCCCCCCGACGGTGATCCGGATCGGCGTCTTCTTCACGTCCACACCCATGACGTCGAGGATCCTGTCGATGGACTGCGCCTGCTGCTCCTTCTTGCTCTCCTTGTAGCTGGGGACCTCGATGCGGTCGTCCTGCAGGATCCAGCCCTCGCCGTCGATCCGCTCGACCGTCGTCACGGTCTCGTAGGAGATCGACGAGACGATCGCCGGCACCTCGTCGAGGACGAACTGATCGCCCAGCAAGATCGTCTTTCCAAACCCGCGTCCCTCAGCCATGCGACTCTCCATTTAGAATGTCTTCCATCTCGTCGATCAGGGCCTCTTCCTTGCCGACGGCCACCGTAGTGGCGGCGGTCAGGCTGTGGCAGGCATCCGAGAACCCTCCCAGCCTGCTCGTCGCCTCGGGAAGCAGGATGTTGAGCCCCATCGCCCGGCCCGCCCTGATCTCCTCTTCCTTCGAAGGAGCGACCCTCATCGAGACCTTCACCTGGCCGAAGATAATCGAGCCGATGCCCGGGATCTCATCGGGGATGATCTGGAATCCCGCGAGGTACTTGCCGGGGTCGATGAGACCGGTGACCCTGATGGCGTCACAAAAGGCGCCGACCATCTTGACGCCCATCGGGAACAGGCGGTCCTCCAGATGGAACCACTGGATGTGAGGCGCCTGCTTCATGCCGCCTGCCTGGAGCCTGGCGATCTCCGCGTCAAAGAGCTTCGTCCTGACCGCCTTCAGGTCTTCGACCATCCGGTCGGACTCCGGCGACGCCCCCTCGAGGCACACCTTGACGCCCATGTCCGGTCCGCCTTGGTAGTAGCCGACTCCACCCAGCACATCCAGGTAGTCGCCGAAGTCGATGACCGGGACCTGACCCCCCGGACCGTTCCCTAGGTACAGTTCCCCGGCGCCCTGCTCGCGGATCTCCATCCGGCCCTGCGCTACCGCTTCCAGCGCGACGTCACGGTTCTCGCTCACCAGCGCGCCGTCAACGAAGAAGCCGTCTCCCACCGCGCCCACGGCCGCGATGTGGGCCAGGTCGCGGTTGGCCGGGTCCATGGTGCGCGCAAAGAGGTAGCACGTCGTGGAACCGGAGATGTCGCGATCGCCCTTCAGCCCGAACAGGTCGGGGTCAAGGTTGATGACCCTCGCGTCGGTCGAGGCCTCGGCGACGTGGTGGTCCAGTATCAGGGTCAGGTTCCTGCCCTGGTTGAGCTCGGAGAGCAGCGGGGCGATCCTGCCCGCGAAATCGGCGAAGACGAGAAGCTTGCCCTCCTGCTGGTAGACCTTCTCCAGCACCGCGGGATATGGCTTCTCGAGGCAGAAGCGCCTGACCTCGAAGCCCTGCCGTTCGAAGGCGCGGGTGAGTATGGCGCCGGACGTAAGCCCGTCGGAATCGTTGTGGTGAAAGACCTGGACGGTCTTCTCCGGCATCTTCCGGAGTTCCTCGATGGCGCGCTCCATCGCCTCGATCAAGACGTTCGGCATCCGTCTCCTTTGCCAGGTTCGTCACTGCGGGATCCGAAGAGAAACGATATCAGAATCGCGAGCGGAGTCTTCGCCGCCAGATCATCGGGACCGACGAGAGCAGGCCTGCGATCGACCTTCTTCGGCGTGGCCGGCGTCGTGCCCCGTACCTCCCGCTAGGCTCCTCCCCGGCGGCGCACCCTCACCATCGTCGCCATGCTCGTCTTGGTGATCGCCATCGTCGCCGTGCTCGTGAACGCGACCGTGCTCGTGCCGCGCCGCTCGCGTCAGCAGGTCAGGCAGGGGATCGCGGCCATCTCGCTCGGGCTCACTGGCTACGCGCGTGACCACGGTGGCCGCTTCCCGCGCGCCGCGGCCCTGTGCCCACGCAAGCTGGGCTCCACGAGCGCCCAGGCCCGGCGCACGGCCGGCGTGTACCTGCCGAGCTGGCCGCGAAACCCGTTCAGCGGCCGGCTGCTCCGGGCGGGCACGCAGCCTGGGGACTAGCGCTACGCGCGAGGCCCCGGTGGGCGCAGTGCCACCCTCAGCGGGTTCGGCGTCGGCGGTAGGACCGTGATCACGCTGTCGCTCATGCCGTGATTGGGGTTGGCAGGCGCTCGGCCGCGCGGTCTCGTGCAGGCGGTTCTGGCGCTTGAGGGGCCTCCTTAACTTTTACCCTGTGACGTGGCCGCCAGCGACCTCGCCAGGACGAGGGTCGTGGTTCAAATCCAACGTCGCCCGCCACTGTTGTCATGTCGACAACATTTCCGTACAAACAGTTGCCTTCTACCTCACCGGTCGGCCACCCGATCGCTGGAGTGTCAGGACGTGGGCTCGACCTGAGTGCCTGCCGCGGCTTGGCGCGGTCGACGTCGAGTTGGCCCTGACTCGTCGGCGCTGAGAGCAAGAGCGTTCCTGAGCGCGGACAATCGGCTCGCGAGATCCGCGACTGGCCGAAGCGGTCTTCGAACACCACCTGCGCGTCCCCGTCTTGCCCCAAGCCTCACGGCCTAACGCGTCAACGGCACAACGAACGGGTAAAGGCGGGCACAAGCGATGCAGTGAGCGGTGCCGCAGGGCGCCCACAAACATGGCGGGCGAGCTGACCCCGCCAGGGCTCGGTTTTCCGGATCGAGGGAGCACGATGAGACGCAATACTTGGAGCTGGACATGGTCCATGCTGGGAGCGTTGCTTATCGCGGCGGCCGTCCTCAGTACTGTCAGCGCCCCGGCAACGGCGGTAGAATCCAGTGCCGTCAAGCACGTGACGATCAAGAACTTCACCTTCACGCCACGGACCATCACCGTGAGTCGGGGCACGAAGGTGACGTGGAAGAACATGGACGGAGTGCAGCACACGGTGACCAGCACGAACAGCATCAAGACGACGGCGAAGATCATCAAGGGCTTCAACAGCGGACCGCTCAACACCGGTCAGACCTTCTCGCACACCTTCAAGAAGAAGGGAAGCTTCTTCTACGAATGCCGGATTCACGCCTTCATGCCGTCTATGCATGGCAAGGTGATCGTCAAATGATTGCCTGTAAGCGGTCAAAGATGACGCTCGCCATGCGTCGCCCTCGCTGCGCAGCGGACACCCTTCTCCTCCCCTTGGCGCAGATAGTGCCTGCCGGCACGGCCGTGATGAGGTGCGGAGGCTGGGCATGAGTCGCCGGTGCCGCTTTGCCGGCATGGCCCTCACGGCGGCGCTCGTGCTCCTCTGCGCCGCCGCCGCGATAGCCGCCGCGACCCCCGCCGTCAGCCTGCGCGCCGCCTCAACGAGCGTACCGCCGGCACGGCGCTCAAGCTCTCCGGCAGGGTCGCGCACCCGGCTGCCGCCGTCAGCTCAGTGACGATCCTGAGGCGCGCCGGGACGTCGTGGAAGCGCGTGGCGACGGCTCGGCTCTCCGTCACGCATCGCTTCGCGCTGACGCTCACGCCAGCCGCCCCGGGCACCTGGCGCCTGGTCGCCCAGTACGTCGCGGGCGGCGTCAGGGCGCGCAGCAAGGTGGTGGCGGTGACCATCAGCGCTCCGCGCAAGCGCTGGATGGCACTGGGCTGCGGCGACGCCAGCGCGTTCGCGCTCAGCAAGACCGGCACACTCTGGGCGTGGGGCGACAACTCCAGCGCCCAGCTCGGCTTCGGCGTCTCCGACACAGATGCGCACTCCTCGCCGGCACAGGTCGGCGGCGATGCCGGCTGGACGGCGGTCGCCTCCGGGGCCACCCACACCGTGGCCCTCAAGAGCGACGGCACGCTGTGGGCCTGGGGTGGCGATACCGACGGCCAGCTCGGCGTCGGCGACATCACCTCGCAGCCGGTGCCGACGCTCGTCGGCCTCGACTCAGACTGGGCCGCCGTGTCGTGCGGCGACTACTACACGCTGGCGCTCAAGACCGACGGCACGCTCTGGGCCTGGGGCGACAACGGCAACGGCCAGCTCGGCGTCGGCGACACGACCGTGCGCCAGTCACCCACGCAGGTCGGCACGAGCGCCGACTGGGCCGCCATCTCCTGCGGTCACAGCCACGCGCTCGCCCTCATGAAGGACGGCTCGCTCTGGGCCTGGGGCTACAACGGCAACGGCCAGCTCGGCCTGGGCGACACGGATCAGCGTGACGCGCCTGTGCAGGTGGGCACCGCGATGGACTGGGCGGCGGTCGCGGCCGGCAACGACTTCAGCCTGGCGGTCAAGCAAGACGGCACCCTCTGGGCCTGGGGCTACAACGGCAACGGCCAGCTGGGGCTGGGGGGACGTCGGGCGCCGCAGCGCATCTCGCGCCGTCCCAGGTGGGCACCGACACCGACTGGGTGTTCGTGGCCTGCGGGGCCAACCACGGCGTCGCCCTCAAGAAGGACGGCACACTGTGGGCGTGGGGCTGGAACGGTGACGGCCAGCTCGGTAGCGGGGACACGACGGACAGCGACGTGCCCACGGAGGTCGGGGCCGACACTGACTGGACCGCGGCCGCCTGCGGCGACTACTACACGATGGCGCTCGTAGAGCGACGGCAGCATCTGGGCCTGGGGCGCCGACGAGCGGGGCCAGCTCGGCATCGGATCGTCCGACACGGACCCGCACTCGACGCCCACCGAGGTCAGCGCGCCAACGTCCTGAAGGCGAGCCGATGGCCTCGCCAAAGCACGGCCGTGACGCGAGAGGGCCGGTTATTGCCCGCCGGCATTCTGACACCCAGCCGCGCGGTGCACATCGGAGGTGTCGCAGAGGGACTCGGTGGCCGGTACTGAGGCAAGGGAGACGGATAGAGAGCGCCGCCAACCCGGGGCTCCATGAACGAGAGCTGCCGAAGCTCGCGTGCGTGGGAGGGCATCGATGTCCTCCTCCACGTGCAGCGGCCGCCCACGACCTTGGACCTGCATGATCTCCTACATCCGGAAACGAGGGCGCTCTACGAGGCTCTCGGCGAAGTGTGGACAATCGGCAGCCCGCGCGCGCCCGAACTCGCCGAGGTTGTCGCTGACGGATGCGGCGAGGTGATGCGTGGATGCGTGCCTTGACGAGCAATGGTCCGCTGCCCGCGAAAGCGGGCAGAGCCTCGAGTCCCTCGGGGCACATCACGACAACGCGCAAGGCGACCGTGATGCCGCCTTGCGTGAGCCACGCCCACAGAGCTCAACCCACAACGGCTTCCGGGAGATCTGGTGAGGGCCGCGAATCGGACCCGTCGCTGGGCTCGGGTTCGCTCTGATCGCGTCGCACGGCCACAGCGAGAACGGGCACGGACCGCAACGTCACACGGACCGAAGCGCCCGGCGCGAACTGGGTGGCCTCGACACTCGGCAACTGCACGTCGCACGAGCTCGTCGGTGAAGAGCCTGACCCGCAACATACAGATCGAGCCGCGGTAGCTCACCGCCACGACCCGTCCGTTGCCGTCCGGGCTCGGCGCCACCTCCATCTACTCAGGCCGCACCAGTACCGTCACCTCGCCGGACTCCGCGATCCTCAAGCAGCGGCACGCGAGCGCCGAGCACAGAGACTGGCCGTCCCGCGCCGCACCGGGCAGCCGGTTGGTGAGACCGACGAACTCGGCGACGAACTCCGTGCTCGGCCTCTCGTAGATCTCCGTCGGTGGGCCGATCTGCTGCAAGCGACCGAAGTTGATGACGGCGACGCGGTCAGCGAACGTGAACGCCTCTTCCTGGTCGTGCGTCACGAACACGGTCGTCGTGCCGACCTCATGGTGGACGCGCTTGATCTCATCGCGCAGCTCGCCGCGGACCTTGGCGTCCAGCGCCGAGAGCGGCTCGTCCAGGAGCAGCACCCTGGGCCGTACCGCCAGCGCGCGGGCCAGCGCGACGCGCTGCTGCTGGCCGCCAGACAGCTGGTTCGGATAACGGCCGCCGCAATGCCGCCAAGCCGACGACCTCGAGCATTTCGTCCGCCCTCCGGCGGCGCCCGTTCTGTGGACCTTGCGCATAAGCAGGCCGAAGCCCACGTTGTCGCGCGCCGTCATGTTCGGGAACAGGCTGTACGCCTGGAAGACCATCCCCATGTCACGGCGGTTTGCGGGAAGCCGGCGGATGTCCTTGCCGTCCACGAGCACCTGACCCGAGTCGGCATCGTCCAACCCGGCAATGATCCGCAGGGCGGTCGTCTTGCCGCAGCCGGAGGGCCCGAGGAAGGCGACGAACTCGCCTGCCGCGATGTCGATGGACAGCTTATCGAGTGCCCTCGTGGGGCCGAACGATCGGCACAGTCTCATGAGACGTAGGTCGACTCCGGACCCGCCGGAGCGGGCTGCACCCTGCGCTGTGTCTGTCTCGGGACTCACGCCTTGGTACCTCCTTCTGCCCGCACCGCAGCATGAGAGGCCCGACGCCGACGGCCGCCGATGCCCGACACGAAGAAGAGCAGGACAAAGGCGAAGGCCAGAGCGGCTAACGACACCGCGACCGCCACCTGGGCGTTGTCTTGGCCGACCTGGTCGACGATGACCTGGAGCGTATTGTAGCTGAGCAGCGACGAGATCGTGAACTCGCCCAGGACGAGTGCGATCGACAGGACGGCCGCGGACGAGCAGGCCTCGGCGGATGTTCGGCACCACGATCTGGAAGAACACCTTCGGCCACGAGGCGCCGAGCCCGCGTGCCGCCTCCGCGAGCGTCTCGATGTCGATGGCGCGTAGGCTCGCGTCGATCGACCGGTACGCGTAGGGCAGCACAAGACGACGTAGACGAACGTCAGCACTAGCGGCGACTGACCGATCATGCGGGCTGAGCTTGCGGTACACGGGCGCAAGGCCGACGACGATCACGATGGCCGGGATCGTCAGCGGCAGCAGACTGATGAACTCGACGATGCGACGCACCTTGGGCGCCCGGAGCTGGACCCACACCATGGTCGGCGCGAGCAGGAACAGCATCACGGCCACCGTCAGCGCG